>NZ_JALLAL010000041.1:0-27114 GCF_023062615.1 Brachybacterium sp. Marseille-Q7125
CCCGCTTTCGAGGCCGTCGAGATCTCCGACCTGTCACTGAACGACAACCCCACCCGCGCCATCCGCACACTCCACCGATCAGACCCCCGCCGACCGGAGGTGTTGCTTCGACGCTATGACACCACCCTGCGGCAGCTCCTGGAAGAACTGCGGAAGCATGCCGACGAGCAGGATGAAGCGAGCGAGCCGGGTGACGGCTCGATTTTGGGTACGCTCGGTGAGATCTTCAAGGACATCGTCGATTGGCTCGAAAACTATGAGCCGTTGGAGAGTGACGGCTTCTGGGGAGACCTTCTCGGCGAGAACGGCATCATCGGCCTGAACACTTGGTCCGCGATCACCTCGATCATCGATGCCTACGGCATGATTCCTGGGAATATCGTTGGCGACATCCTGAATATCATCGCAGATGCAGGATCGATGGGCATCGCCTTCTATGACGGGTTACAGGCATTCCAGGATGGAGATCTGTTTGGAGTCCTCGACGCGGGGATTACTTATGGGATCAACGCGCTGGATCTCGCGATGACCGTCGTCGGCATGATCCCAACCCCGGTCACCGCCGCGATCGGACAGTTTGGCGGAATCGCAACCGGTGCGCTGGATATAGCATGGAACGCGGCAACGGTGACTGCTGCGAATTCCGGCTGGGGCGATGGTTCCCCGTCGAAGATGCTCATCGAGGCCCCCGGGCATGCTGTAGAGGCCCTGACTGGCTGGAGCGGTCTGCGTGAAGGAACCGAGACCGTGACTTCTCTGGCCGAGAGCGGATTTGAAACCGTGTCGGAGGGTATCCGCGATGCGGTGCCGATAATTGATCCGATCATCGACCTGCCGCAGCGTGGGGTTGAGGCGGTTGGAGATCTCCTGTTCGGCTGATAGGTTCAGGCGCCCTGGCCTATGGCTGGAACGATACGTCCGCTTAGGCCACGGTGAGGAAGTCGCTCAATTGGGCGGCGATGCCTGCCCGCGAGACGCGAAGAGCTTCCAGGCTGACCTCCTCTAGAGCCTCCGGGTCCAGCGTCTCGTCGGCAGGCTGTACGGCGATATGCTCTGTGCCTGCTGTGATCACCCACATCACCTGCGTGGTCCGTGCACGACGATCCTCGGCCAAGAAGGCTATCCGACGCTCGGCACCCTGGAGGATGTCGGCAAGCGGAGAATCCGTGCGCAGCTGCTCGTACCGACCGGTTACCACCTCGGGGGTATCAGAATCCTCTGACACGGGGAGAGGAGATCCTTCTCCAGGCGTAGGGAGCTGGCCAAAGATCCACGGCGATGCGAGTTCGATGGCGGCCTCGCGCGTGCACATTGTGAAGTGATGAATGCCGTTTGCGGAGATCTGCTCGAGCATGACGGTGCCATCGCTGTCGGCGAACTGCTGTAGCGCCCCTCGCTCGGACGCATCGAGATCTGTAGCCGTGACGCGCAGCTGCGAATAACCGCGGCGGCCCAGTACGCCGGCTGCCACCGGAACGGGAAGCAGATCTGACGGCTCACCCATGGGGTCACGCTCTTCAAGAGCTGCGAGCGTCGACTCCGTCGACACCTGACCACCCGCGAGCATCGCCCGCGCTGTCGAGCGCAGCAGCAGATCGTGATCCTGCTCTGACTGCGCATGCGCATCAACCCAGGGGGTAACCAGCGCAGAGTTCGGATCGCGCCCGCTGAGAACAAGAAGCTGCTCATCGGTCATGCTGAGCAGTGCGGTCGGGCCTTCATGCGCACGGGATGCCAGGGCGGCGGCTGCAGTGGCGATGCGTCCCTCGCGTGCGCGGGTGGCTGCTGTGTCGTTCACGGATCCCCCTTCATTGACGGTGCTTTCAGGATAGAGCGTGTTCAGCCCTAACCGGCGATGCTGTGTGCAGGCAGCACAGCACCCAAAACCTCCAGCAGCCGTTCCCGTAACACGTCGGCCCCCTCGGCGAGCTTCCGCTGGAGTCGCACGTACTCGGCCTTGCCCTCGGGCGTCTCGATCGGCACCACGCCGTAGCCGAGAGGGCGGACGTCGTAGGGGCTTGCCTCCATGTCCAGCACGCGGGTGGCACGCGCATGCTCGAAACAGTCCAGCACCAGCTCGGACGGCACCAGCGGCGTGAGCTTCATCGCCCACTTGTACAGGTCCATCCCCACGTGCAGGCAGGCGGGATTGTCGAGCTCCACCTGCCGCTGCCGCGTCGGCTCCAGAGAGTTCCGGGGCGCAGATGTGGGGGTGAAGAAGCGGAACGCGTCGATATGCGAGCACACCAGGCGCTCCCGCTCCACCACCGCGTCGGTCTCCGCCTGGCTGAGCCGCAGCGGCAGGTCCTCATGCCGCTGCTGGCCAGGCTGCAGCCCATGCACCATCGCCCACTCGTGCAGCCCGAAGCACCCGAACTCCGGCCGACGCCGTGTCAGCGCCGAGGAGCGCAGCAGCCGATGCATGAACCTCAGTGCATCGGCGCGCTCGGTGAGATATCGCTGCACGTCCGCGCGGCGCAGCCCCTCGGTGTCCACGTACCAGGAACGCCGCCCATGGTCGTCAACGTCGGTGATCGCGGGGCGACCGTGCGCATCGTCATCGGCCGATACCGGATAGGCGACGTCCCACCCCGGATGCCAGCGGCGCAAGCGCGCAGGGGAGAAGGGGTAGTAGGTGAACAGGAAGTCCTCGACCGGATGCTTCTCGCCCCGCAGACGGCGCGCCCGGTGCGCGGCGGTCAGCGCATCGGCTCGCTGTTCGTGAGCGCGTCGCGCGGCCTGTGCCTCTGGCACCGTCATCAGCAACGGGTCACTCACCGCCTCCACCTTCCTGCCGGGCGGGTCCGTCGACCCGCTGCCGCATTACCTTAGGGCAGCTTCCTCCTGCACCCGTCAGGGCGACAGTGCACGGGGTGGTGCGACCCGCAGATCGCACCACCCCGTGAGCGGCATCGGCAGGTCAGTCGAAGTTGTACTCCGTGACGATCCGGTCGCGGCCGCTCGCGGCGTCGGTGAAGAACTCCTCCATGGAGATCCCGAGGTAGGAGCCGGAGATGTTCACGGCGTTCGGGCGACCCAGCTGCGCGAGCGCCCGCACCATGTTGTAGGAGCGCTGCGAGGACCGGCAGTGCACATACACCTCGCGGTCCGCGGGGATCTCCTCGAGCCGATCCCGGAACTGGGACAGGGGGATGTTCACCGCGGTGGTGAGGTGGCCGGCGGCGAACTCGTCGGGCTCCCGCGCGTCGATGATGAACGCGCCCTCCTCCACGAGCTCGCGCACCTGCGTGACCGGGACCTGCTCGAACTCCCCGTGCAGGATGTTCAGCCCCACGAGCGCTGCGTGGATCACCACGTCCTTCGCCGTGGAGTAGATGGGGGAGTAGGCGAGCTCGAGGTCTGCCAGATCCTCCAGGGTGCCGTCCATCATGATGAGCGTCGCGATGACGTCGATGCGCTTGTCCGCCGCGCCGGTGCCGACGGCCTGCGCGCCGAGGACCCGGCCGCTGGGCCGCTCGAACAGCAGCTTGAAGAACATCGGCATGGACTGCGGCATGATGCCCACCGAGTCCGCCGGGATCACGTACACGAAGTCGTGGTCGATTCCTGCGGCTGTGGCCTGCTTCTCGTTCAGGCCGGTCGAAGCGGCGGTGTAGTCGAAGACCTGCACCACCGAGGAGCCGATCACACCGCGGTTGCGGGTGGGCCGGCCGTAGATGTGGTCGGCCACGGCGCGGGCCTGTCGCTGCGCGGGACCGGCCATCGCCAGCAGCGTGGGCTGGCCGGTCAGCTTGTGGGTCACCTCGATGGCATCGCCGACGGCGTACACATCGGGCGCGGAGGTGCGGAAGTGCTCGTCGACGGCGATGCCGCCGGTGGTGCCGATCTTCAGACCGGCCGCGCGGGCGAGCGCGGTCTCCGGGCGCACACCGATGCTCATGACGACCGCCTGGGCGGGGACGGTGGCGCCGGAGGCGAGCACCACCTCGTCCTCGCGGATCTCGGCGACGGCATCGCCGAGGTGCAGGTCCACCCCCTGGTTCCTCAGCTCGCGGTGCAGGACGGCGGCGAGCTCGGGATCCAGCGGGCTGAGCACCTGGGGGAGGGCCTCGGCGAGGGCGACCTTCCGCCCGCCGTGCACGAGGTTCTCGGCGACCTCCAGGCCGATGAACCCCCCGCCGATCACCACCACGTCCTGGACGTCGCGGTTGTGCAGGAAGGTGTTCAGCGCATCGATGTCCACGACGTTGCGCACCGTGAACACGTGCTCGCCGTCCACGCCCGGGATGGGCGGCACCACCGGGGAGGCACCGGGGGACAGGGTCAGGGTGTCGTATGCCTCGGTGGTCTCGGTGCCGGTCGCCACCTGCGTGACGGTGATGGTCTTGTTCGCGGTGTCGATCGCGGTGACCTCATGGCCGGTACGGGCGATGATCCGATACTGGTTCCAGAACTGCTCGGGGTCCATCAGCACCAGCGTGTCCGCCTTCTCGATGACGCCGGAGAGGTGCCAGGGCAGGCAGCAGTTGGAGAAGGAGACGTGGGGGCCGCGCTCGAACATGATGATCTCGGCGGATTCGTCCAGTCGGCGCAGGCGGGCGGCGGTCGAGGCACCGCCGGCGACGCCGCCGATGATGAGGTGACGCTTCTGGGTGGTCATGGTGAGGGTTCCTTCCCGGTGGGTGCGGTCGCGGTCAGCGGTCGGTGATGCGGTGGGCGGGCAGAGTGGTGGGGTTCACGGTGATGTGGCGGCTCGGCGGGATGATGTTCAGCTTCCCCTCGAAGATCTTCAGCCCCGCGGCGGCGCCGAGGACCAGGAAGACTCCGAACACCCAGCCGCTCAGGGACCCGACGGACAGCCCGGAGAACAGGGCGCCGATGTTGCAGCCATCGGCCATGCGGGCACCGAAGCCCATCAGAGCGCCGCCACCGCCGTAGATCACGGCGTCGCGGGCGGAGAAGTCCGTGTTGATGCGGAAGCGGCCGGCCAGCAGCAGGGCGTAGGCGGCGCCGATCAGCAGGCCGAGGTTTCGCACGGTGCCGCCGTCGTTCAGCAGGCCGCCGGCGATGGCCTCATTGGCCTTGGTGGCCCAGTCGGCCTGGAACTCGATGCCCACGAGCTTCAGCGCTGCCACATCCAGGGTGGTGAAGCCGGAGGTGACGCCCCAGGCCTTGTGGGTGGTGACGAGGATGAAGATCCACAAAAAGGCGAGCATCATCGCGGAGGTCATGAAGGTCCAGCGGGTGCTGAACAGGTTGTGCCACAGGCGGTAGCCGAAGAAGCGGTCGGTGCGGCCGTCGGTGTCTCCGGGGATGGGCAGCATCTCCGCGGGGGTCTGCACATGCTCGACGGTGGCCTCACGCTTGCGCTTGCGCTCGTAGCCCCACACCAGCATGTAGATGACGAAGAAGCCGATGAGGCTCAACAGGATCGCGCCGGGGTAGCCGAACCACTGCGGCAGGTGGAGGGTGAAGCCCTCACCCATGGTGCTCTCGATCGCGGCGCGGCCCATCTCTCCGGGAACGGAGAACAGGATGAAGAACACCAGGGCGATGACGGCGCGGATGTAGCCCTCGCCGGCGTCGGTGAGGCAGCCCGAGGCGCACGCCCCGGCCATGATCGCGCCCATGCCGAACAGGAACGCCCCGATGATCAGCGGCAGGCCGATGGGGGCGATGTTCGCGCTGCCGATCAGCTCCCCGTTCTTGTCCATCGGCAGCAGTCCGGCGCTCTGTGCCCACTGCCAGGACAGGGTGAACAGCGTGGTGACGGTGAACATCGTCAGCAGGGCGGTGGTGAGGCTGCCTTCGCCGACGACGTAGACGCGCTTGATGCCGCCGGCGAAGCCGAAGGCGCCGCGCACCAGCACGTAGCCCAGGCACAGACCGGCGATGCCGTAGAGGTAGAACTTCACGCTGTCATCGACGACGAAGGTGCCGATGAGGAGGCAGACCACGAGGATCGCCAGAGCGATCAGCGGCTGCTGCTTCGGGAACGAACGGGCGAGACGGTCGATCATCGCCTCGTCGCGCGTGGCGGTGGGGGTGGTCATCGTGCTTCCTTCGACGGGGGAGTACGGGGTGTGTGCGGGGTGCCATGGGGGCTCCGGCGTCTCGAGGCTAGGAAGCACGGCGGGGGTGTAGCGGGGACCACAGTCCCTTCTTGTCAGTAACACAAATCCCTGCTTATGGCCACCAAATACAAAGCCTATGGATGTACAGACCTTTCATGGGTAGGGGTGCGCACCTCCTGGAGCAAAGGTCCGCATTCGGGCCGGTGGCGGGGCAGGAGGGCCCGGTCTGCCGCTGCAGTCGTTGCTACTGTGCGCCCCATGCCCCTCTCCCGCACCGGGCGCACGCTCGCCCTCCAGCTCGGCTCCCTCGTGGCGCTGCTGCTTGTGTGGTGGGCGATCGCCGCCGCGCGGGTCGTGGATCCGCTCTACCTCCCCGGCCCCGGCGCCGTGTGGGACGCGTTCTGGCGCGCGAACTCCTGCTATCCGATCGCCGAAGGCGCCACCCGCAAGATCTGCGGCGAGTCCAACTACTACCTGTGGGAGCACCTCGTGGTCTCCCTGCAGCGCATCGGCATGGGCGTGGGACTTGGGGCAGTGCTCGGCATCGCCATCGGCTATCTCATGGGCAGCTCCCGCTTCCTCATGGTGCTCATCGCCCCCTACCTGAACTTCCTGCGCGCCCTGCCACCGCTGGGCTACATCGGCCTGCTCGTGGTGTGGGTGGGCATCGGCGAATCCTCCAAGTACTGGCTGCTGTTCCTGGCCGCCTTCCCACCCGTCGTCATCGCAACCATCCAGGGGGTCGGCGCCGTCAGCCGCGACCGGCTGCTGGCCGCCGCATCCCTTGGCGCCAGCCGCTGGCAGCGGATCCTCACCGTCACCCTGCCGTCCTCCCTGCCCTTCGTCGTCCAGGGCGTGCGCCTAGCCACCGGATTCGCCTGGACCACCGTCGTGGCCGCCGAGCTCAACAACGGCATCCCCGGCATCGGTGGCCTCGCCTTCCAGGCCGGCGTCCAGCTCCAGACCGCCCTGACAATCGCCTGCATCCTCGTGATCGGCATCGTCGCGGTAGCCCTGGACCAGCTCATCGTCCGTATCGGAGACCTGCTGGTCCCCTGGCAGGGCAAGGAGGCCTGAGACATGCGATCACCCCGCCTGTCCGCCCTCGGCGCTGCGCTCGCCGTGCTGCTCGCGCTCACCGGCTGCATCCAGCCCGGCCGCACCGTCCACCCCCACTCCGATCCGGTGGCCGGCGCCGCCTGCCCCGTCGAGCCCGACCCGTCGATCACCACGCATGCTCGTATCGCCTGGCAGGGCATCGCGGGCGGCGACCTCATCGTCAAGGACCTCGGGCTGCTCGAGCGCTGCATGCCCAGCGCCACCATCGAATGGATGCGCTTCAACGGCGGCAACGACGTCATCCAAGCCTTCGGCGCCGGATCGATCGACATCGGCATCTACGGCTCCTCCGCAGGGGTGAAGGCCATGAGCCCGCCGCTCGAGCTGCCGATCTCCCTGATCTGGGTGCCCGATGTCATCGGCACCTCCGAGGCACTCGTCGCCTTCGACGAAGAGATCACGACGATCGACGATCTCGCCGGGCGCACCGTCGCCGTCACCTTCGGCGCCACACCCCACTACGTGCTGCTGTCGATGCTCGAACAGGCCGGGATCTCCCAGCAGGTGGAGGTCGTGAACCTCACCAATGACAAGATGCCCGCCGCCGCCCACTCCGGAGAGATTGACGCCGCCTGGACCTGGGAGCCCACCCTCACCGAACTTGAGGACCTCGGCGGCCACCGCGTCCTGGACAGCGCGGCCGCGGCCGAGGCGGGCTTTGTCACCTTCGACATGCAGACCGCGCGCGATGAGTTCATCGCGCAGAACCCCGAGTTCATGCTCATGTGGACCCGCGTGCAGGACCATGCCGCCCAGCAGATCCTCGAGGACCCGGATGCCGCGGCCGCCTCGATCGCCGCACAGCTGGGCGTGCCCGAGGAGGTGGCACGCCAGCAGATGGCCGGCTACACCTACCTCACCGCCGAGGATCTCGCGGGGGAGGACTGGTTCGGCGCCGGGGCAGGGGAGGCCCTGCACTCCACCGGCAGCTTCCTGGCCGAGGTACGACTCACGGAAGGGGCTCTGACTGAGGAGCAGTACGCCGGACGCGTCCACGCCGATGCGGTGATGGAGGTGGGCCGATGAGCGCCGAGCCGAGCGCAACCCCGGACCCCGCCGCCGGGCGGATCGCCTTCGAGCGCATCACCCACCGTTACCGCAGCGACCGGGGCGAGCCCGTGACCGCCCTCGACGGCGTGGATCTCACAATCGAGCCCGGCAGCTTCGTCACCGTCGTCGGCCCTTCCGGCTGCGGCAAGACCACCCTGCTGCGCATGGCCGCCGGATTCCTCACCCCGAGCGTAGGACGGGTCGTGGTCGACGGGCAGAGCGTCACCGGCCCCTCCCCGCAGCGGGGCGTGGTCTTCCAGCAGCCCACCCTGTTCCCCTGGTGGACGGTGCGGCGCAACGTCGAAGCCGGGCCCCGATACCGCGGCGCATCCCGCGCCGAACGGGAACGTCTGGCGGACTACTACCTGGGCATGGTGGGCCTCGCCGATTTCGCCGAGGCCAAGACCTACGAGCTCTCCGGCGGCATGCAGCAGCGCTGCCAGATCGCCCGTGTGCTCGCGAACTCCCCGCAGATCATGCTCATGGATGAGCCCTTTGGGGCACTGGACTCCCTGACCCGCCGCCGCCTGCAGAGCGACCTGCTGCTGCTGCACCACGCCCGCGAGGACACCGTCCTGTTCATCACCCACAGCGTCGAGGAAGCCGTGTACCTAGGGGACCGCGTGCTCGTGATGTCGCCGCGCCCCGGCAGGGTGGTGCACGACGAGATCCTGCCCGCGCACTCCGGGGAGGGCAACGGGGCGATCGAGGTGCTGCGCACCCGGCCCGAGTTCGCCGAAGCAGTGCGCCACATCACCGCGATCATCGAGGAAGAGGACCCGACGGCCCTCCAGGCCCGCGTCCACACCCCTGGCAGTTCGCACCGCGGCATCGCGGGGGCCGACGACGGCGCGAAACCCACCGCCTAGACTGGCGGCCATGCGCATCGCCCGATTCACCACCGGCGGCGACCCCATGTTCGGCATCGTCCAGGAGAAGGACGGCCAGGACATGGTCTACGGCCTCGCCGGCGACCCGCTGTACACCGAGATCCGCCCGAGCGGCACCATCGTCCCGCTGGATGACGTGCGGCTGCTGGCCCCCGTCATCCCCCGCTCGAAGGTGGTATGCGTGGGCCGCAACTACGCCGAGCACGCCGCGGAGCTCGGCAACGACGTGCCCGAGCAGGCGCTGCTGTTCCTCAAGCCCAACACCGCCGTGATCGGCCCCGGCGAGCCCGTCATGATGCCCGGATACACCGAGGAGCTGAGCCTCGAGGCGGAGCTCGCCGTGGTGATCAAGTCCCTCGCTAAAGACCTCACCCCCGAGCAGGTGTCCGCCCACATCCTCGGCTTTACCTGCGCGAACGACCTCACCGCGCGCGATGCGCAGCGGGAGGAGAAGCAGTGGTTCCGCGCCAAGGCCTTCGACACCTCGTGCCCCATCGGCCCCTGGATCGAGACGGACCTGGACCCCACAGATCTCGCGATCATGAGCGCCGTGGACGGCCAGAGTGCACAGCAAGGCAGCACCGCGGACATGCTGCGGGCAGTGCCCGAGCTGATCGCGGAGATCTCCGGCGTGGTCACTCTGCTGCCCGGTGATCTCGTGCTCACCGGCACTCCCGCCGGGGTGCGCACCGTCGATCCCGGGAGCACCATGGATGTGACCATCGAGGGCATCGGAACCCTGAGCAATCCCGTCCACCGCCGCTGATCCCTACACTTTTCCGCCCCCTTTCTTTCTTCGAGGAGCATCCCGCGTGACCGACGCCCCCATCGCCCCTGCCCCGACCGACGAGGTGCGGGTGCGCTTCTGCCCCAGCCCCACTGGCACCCCGCATGTCGGCATGGTGCGCACCGCCCTGTTCAACTGGGCGCATGCCCGCCGCCACGGCGGAAAGCTGATCTTCCGCATCGAGGACACCGACGCCGCCCGCGACAGCGAGGAGTCCTACCAGCAGCTGCTGGAGGCCATGCGCTGGCTGGGCATCGACTGGGATGAGGGCGTGGAGGTTGGCGGGCCCGACGGCCCCTACCGCCAGTCCCAGCGCGGCGAGATCTATCAGGACGTCATCGCGAAGCTCAAGGAATCCGGGCACATCTACGAGTCCTTCTCCACTGCCGAGGAGATCAAGCAGCGCCACATCGACGCCGGCCGCGACCCGCAGCTGGGCTACGACGGCTACGACCGCGAGCTGACCGAGGAGCAGAAGGCCGCCTTCCGTGCCGAGGGCCGTGAGCCCACCTGGCGCCTGCGCATGCCCGAGGAGGACATCACCTTCACCGACATGGTGCGCGGGGAGATCACCTTCAAGGCCGGCACCACCCCGGACTTCGTCGTGGTCCGCGCGAACGGGCAGCCGCTGTACACGCTCGTGAACCCGGTGGACGATGCGCTGATGCGCGTCACCCACGTGCTGCGCGGTGAGGACATCCTCTCCTCCACGCCGCGGCAGATCGCCCTCTACCGGGCGCTGATCGAGATCGGCGTGGCCGAGCGCATCCCGGAGTTCGGCCACCTGCCCTACGTGATGGGAGACGGCAACAAGAAGCTCTCCAAGCGTGACCCGCAGTCGGACCTGTTCCTCTACCGTGAGCAGGGCTTCATCGCCGAGGGCATGGTCAACTACCTCGCGCTGCTGGGCTGGGGATACAGCGCCGACGAGGACATCTTCACTCGCGAGCAGATGGTCGAGCGCTTCGATGCGCGCGATGTGAACCCCAACCCCGCGCGCGTGGACCTCAAGAAGGCCACCGCCATCAACGCCGACCACATCCGCCTGCTCACCGAGGAGGACCTCGCCGAGCGCCTGGTGCCCTACCTGCAGCGTGGCGGCGTTCTGCCCGAGCAGCCGAGCGCCGAGCAGATCGCCCTGGTGCGCGCGGCGACCCCGCTGGTGCAGACACGCATGAACCTGCTCGGGGAGGCCCCGGACCTCATGGGCTTCCTCTTTGTGGCCGATGCGGACCTCGTGGTCCAGGACGATGCACTGAAGAAGCTCGGCGATGACCCGGTGGCCGTGCTTGAGCGTGCGATCACCGAGATCGAAGCGGTTCCGGAGGACTCCTTCGACGCCGCGACGCTCAAGGCTGCGCTGCGTGGGGCGATCATCGAGGAGATGGGTATTAAGCCGCGCCTGGCCTTCGGGCCGCTGCGCAGCGCCATCTCCGGGCGCCGGATCTCCCCGCCGCTGTTCGAGTCCATGGAGCTGCTGGGCAAGCCCTCGAGCCTTACCAGGCTGCGGTCACTGCGGGACCGGCTCGCTGCGGAGGAGAGCGCCGACTGAGCCGCGATCTGCCTCAGCACAGTGCGAGGGGTGCCGAGCCTCACAGGGCTCAGGGCCCCTCTCGCTTTGTGCTTCGGCGCCAGACCCGCTAGAGTCTTACCTCGGTACGGCGCCGAAGCGATCGGCCCGGGAGGTGCGGAAACCACCGCGCAAGACCCGGTCGGAGGCTTCGGAGACGTGCTCTCACCATGGGGTATGGTGTAATTGGCAACACAACGGTTTCTGGTACCGTCATTCTAGGTTCGAGTCCTGGTACCCCAGCGCAGCAGGCAGTCACTGCCTCGCCGCCCGCGCCCCGTTCGTCTAGCGGCCTAGGACGCCGCCCTCTCACGGCGGTAACACCGGTTCAAATCCGGTACGGGGTACGACGCAGGAACCATCACGATCATGATCCCCGGATCGATCTGCGGTTGCTGCCGGGCCCCGTTCGTCTAGCGGCCCAGGACGCCGCCCTCTCACGGCGGTAACACCGGTTCAAATCCGGTACGGGGTACCAATCAGAAGCCGCCACCCACTCGGGTGGCGGCTTCTGTCGTTCCAGCCTGAGTTCACGCTCCCGCGCCCCTGCTCACGCCCCCGCGCGGGCCAGCAGCTCGGTGAGGTGGTTCGCCGAGCTCATCACGCTCGCGGCGTGCAGGCGCCCGGGCTGGCGGGTGATCCGATCGATCGGCCCGGAGACGGACAGCGCCGCGACCACGCGCCCGTTGGGGCCGCGCACCGGCGCGGAGACTGATCCCACGCCGGGTTCGCGCTCACCGATGGACTGCGCCCAGCCGCGACGGCGTACCGCTGAGAGCTGGGTGGCGGTGAAGCGCGCGCCGAGCAGGCCGCGGTGCAGCCGGTCCGGCTCCTCCCAGGCCAGCAGGATCTGCGCGGCAGAGCCCGCGCGCATGGTCAGCGCCGAGCCGAGCGGTACCGAGTCCCGCAGGCCGATGGGCCGCTCCGCCGCGGCCACGCAGATGCGGTGATCGCCCTGGCGGCGGTACAGCTGAGCGGACTCCCCGGTGTGGTCCCGCAGTGCAGCGAGCACGGGGCCGGCGGAGGCCAGCAGGCGATCCTCACCCGCGGCGGCGGCGAGCTCGCCGAGCCGTGGCCCCAGGATGAAGCGGCCCTGCATGTCCCGGGCCACGAGGTGGTGGTGCTCGAGCGCAACCGCGAGCCGGTGCGCGGTGGGACGGGCCAGGCCCGTGGATTGCACTAGCTGCGCGAGTGTGGCCGGTCCGGCTTCCAGTGCGCCCAGCACGATCGCGGCCTTGTCCAGCACGCCGACACCGCTGCCGGTGTCCTCCGAGGTTTTGTCCATGCACCGATACTGCCGTCTTATTTGTTGAGACGCAAATGCGGGCAGCCGTGGCCCCGACCACGATGACCGCAGCGCTCGCAGCCCGGGCGCGTCTCAGCATTCAGGAAAGCGCCCCGAGGGCGCAGGGAAGGATCGACATGGCGGGCACCCTCGCGGAGAAGGTCTGGACGGATCACGTGGTCCGTGCCGGCGAGAACGGAGAACCGGACCTGCTCTACATCGACCTCCAGCTCCTGCACGAGGTCACGAGCCCCCAGGCCTTCGACGGCCTGCGCCAGGAGGGCCGGACCCTGCGCCGCGTGGACCAGACGCTCGCCACCGAGGACCACAACACCCCCACGATCGACATCGACAAGCCGATCACGGACATCACCTCTCGCACCCAGATCGAGACCCTGCGCCGCAACGCCGAGGAGTTCGGGGTGCGCATCCACCCCCTCGGCGACAAGGACCAGGGCATCGTCCACGTCGTCGGCCCGCAGCTGGGGCTCACCATGCCCGGCATCACCGTCGTATGCGGAGACTCCCACACCTCCACCCACGGCGCGTTCGGCGCCCTCGCCTTCGGGATTGGCACCTCCGAGGTCGAGCACGTCATGGCCACCCAGACCCTGCCGCTGACCCCGTTTAAGACGATGGCCGTGAACGTCACCGGCTCCCTGAGGCCCGGCGTCACCGCGAAGGACATCATCCTCGCCGTCATCGCGCAGATCGGCACCGGCGGCGGCGCCGGGTACGTCCTCGAATACCGCGGCGAGGCGATCCGCGCCCTCTCCATGGAGGGCCGCATGACGATCTGCAACATGTCCATCGAAGCCGGTGCCCGCGCCGGCATGATCGCCCCCGATGAGACGACCTTCGAGTATGTGAGGGGCCGCCCCCACGCCCCGACCGGCGCGGACTGGGACGAGGCCGTCGCCTACTGGAAGACCCTGCGCAGCGACGACGATGCGGTCTTCGACGCCGAGGTCACGATCAACGCCGATGAGCTCGAGCCCTTCGTCACCTGGGGCACCAACCCCGGCCAGGGCCTGCCGCTCAGTGCCGCCGTTCCCGCTCCGGAGGACTTCACCGACGACACCTCCCGCAGCGCCGCCGAGCGGGCACTCGAGTACATGGACCTGGTGCCCGGCATGCCGCTCAAGGACATCGCGGTGGACACCGTGTTCATGGGCTCGTGCACCAACGGCCGGATCGAGGACCTGCGCGCTTTCGCCGATGTGGTCCGTGGCCGCACCAAGCATCCCGAGGTGCGGGTGCTTGTCGTCCCCGGCTCGGCGCGGGTGCGCCTGCAGGCCGAGCAGGAGGGCCTCGATGAGGTCTTCACCGCCTTCGGCGCCGAATGGCGTCAGGCCGGCTGCTCCATGTGCCTGGGCATGAACCCCGACCAGCTCGCGCCGGGGGAGCGCGCCGCCTCCACCTCCAACCGCAACTTCGAGGGCCGGCAGGGCAAGGGCGGCCGCACCCACCTGGTCTCCCCGGTGGTCGCCGCCGCCACCGCCGTGCGCGGCACCCTGTCCTCCCCGTCCGATCTGCAGCCCACCGCCTGAGGAGCCGTCATGGAACCCGTCACCACCCACACCGGCATCGGCGTCCCCCTGCGGCGCAGCAACGTCGACACCGACCAGATCATCCCTGCCGTCTACCTCAAGCGCGTCACCAAGACCGGCTTCGACGATGGGCTGTTCCACGCCTGGCGCACGAATGACCCCGACTTCGTGCTCAACCGTCCCGCCTACTCCTGCGGCTCCGTGCTCGTGGCCGGACCGGACTTCGGCACCGGCTCCTCCCGCGAACACGCCGTGTGGGCGCTGCGTGACTACGGCTTCCGGGCCGTGCTCTCCAGCCGCTTCGCCGAGATCTTCCGCGGCAACGCCGGCAAGCAGGGGCTCGTCGCCGGAGTGCTCGCGCAGGATGACATCGAGCAGCTGTGGAAGATCCTCGAGGAGGAGCCCGGCACCGAGGTCACCGTCGACATCGTCCAGCGTCAGGTCACGGCTGCCGACGCGGTCTTCCGCCTGGAGATCGACGACTACACGCGCTGGCGCCTCATGGAGGGCCTGGATGACATCGGCCTGACCCTGCGCCACGAGGCGGACATCACGGCATTCGAGCAGCGCCGCCCGGCGTGGATGCCCCGCACCCTGCCGGCCCGAACCGCCGACTGACCTGCCCGGGCACGCCCCGCCGCGGCGCGGGACGTGCCCGAGCTTACGGTCCGCGCACGGCCTGCTCCGGTATGCTCGCTCGGTCAGGAACGGACGCTCAGTGACGTCCGCATCGCTACGCAAGGACACCATGAGCTCGACTTTCCATGTGCGCGGAGGCCGTCCCCTGGACGGCGAGATCACCGTCCGCGGGGCCAAGAACCTCGTATCGAAGGCGATGGTCGCCTCCCTCTTGGGGGAGGAGCCGTCGGTGCTGCGCTCGGTGCCGGACATCTCCGACGTCCGCATCGTCTCGGACCTGCTGCGCATCCACGGCGTCAAGGTCGACCTCGACGTCGAGGCGGGTGTGCTGCAGATGGACCCGTCGAACGTCGAGAAGGCGCATGTCGCGGACATCGACGCCCACGCCGGCAGCTCTCGCATCCCGATCTTGTTCTGCGGCCCCCTGCTGCACCGCCTGGGGGAGGCGATCATCCCTGATCTGGGCGGCTGCCGGATCGGTGATCGGCCCATCAACTACCACCTCGATGTGCTGCGCAACTTCGGCGCGGTCGTCGACAAGCGCGAGATGGGCATCCACATCACCGCGCCCGACGGGCTGAGCGGCGCGCGCATCCACCTGGAGTACCCGAGCGTCGGCGCGACCGAGCAGGTGCTGCTGACCGCTGTGCGCGCCCGCGGCACCACGGAGCTCACCGGCGCCGCCGTCGAGCCCGAGATCGAGGACCTCATCGCGGTGCTGCAGAAGATGGGCGCGATCATCTCGCTGCAGACCGACCGCACCATCATCATCGAGGGCGTCGAGAGCCTCGGCGGCTACGAGCACACCGCCCTGCCGGACCGCATCGAGGCCGGTTCCTGGGCCTGCGCCGCCCTGGTCACCGGCGGGTCTGTGACCGTGCGCGGGGCGCAGCAGAAGCCCATGTCCACCTTCCTGAACATCTTCCGCAAGGTCGGCGGCGGGATGGACATCCGCGAGGACGGCATCCGCTTCTACCACCCGGGCACGCCGCTGAAGGCCATCGCCCTGGAGACCGACGTACACCCCGGCTTCATGACCGACTGGCAGCAACCGCTGGTGGTCGCCCTCACGCAGGCCGACGGCATCTCGATCCTCCACGAGACCGTGTACGAGAACCGCCTGGGCTTCACCAGCGCGCTGAACAACATGGGCGCCCGCATCCAGGTGTACCGCGACTGCCTGGGCGGCTCGAGCTGCCGCTTCGGTCGCAGCAACTTCAACCACTCCGCCGTCATCTCCGGCCCCACCCCCCTGCACGGCGCGGACATCACCGTCCCGGATCTGCGCGGCGGCTTCTCCTACCTCATCGCCGCGCTCGGCGCCGAGGGCGTCTCCTCCATCCGCGGCATCGGCCTGATCGACCGCGGCTACGAGTCCTTCCGCGAGAAGCTCACCGCCCTCGGCGCGGAGTTCTGGGAGGACGACGCGTGAGCGAGCAGCACCAGGACGACGAGCAGATCATCGTGAGCGACCCCGAACCCGCGAGCGCCCCGCCCGTCGGCGCCGCCGGATCCCTGGCCCTGCGCGACATCCCGATCCCTGACTACTGCGATGTGGTGATCGTGCCCACCGCCGGGGTGCAGGAATCCGATCCGCGGGTGTGGGCCGATGCGATCTTCGCCCACGAGAACACGCCGCTGGCCAGCCGCGGCCTGCGGGCTCTGCGCGATGAGGCGGTGCGCCTGTTCGACATGGTCCCACCCCCGGCCAAGGAGTACGTGGCCGATGAGGTGGTGGGCTCCGAAGCGCTGATCATCGACGATGACGACAAGCTGCGGGTGCGCATCGGCGTGGCGCTGCTGCCCGGCGGGGACCTGCTGCAGGTCACCACCGCCGTGAAGTACCGCTCCCTGCGGGGCCGTCTCGCCTTCGCCCCGCGCCGCCTCATGCACGCCGCAGCCGTGAACACGCTGGCCCGTCGAGCCCCCACCACCCTGCGGCGCCGCGACCTGGTCGGGCAGGGTGCAGCTGGCTCGATCACCGGGCAGGTCACCCGCAAGGCCCTGGGCCGCGGCGGCGCGGACCGCGGCTGAGGGCGCTCGGGCGGCGAGCATGCGCATCCGCATCCCCCGCGCCCTGCGTGAGCGCCTGCGCCGCAACCGCACCGCCCGCTCCTGGGACCTCCCCGGCGCCCGCGCCCCGGAGCGCCGCTCCGGCTGGATCATCGGCCTGCTGCAGATCCCGCTGCGGCCCCTGCTGCTGGCGCTGACCCGCCCGCACTGGGAGGGCGCCGAGAACATCCCCGCCCACGGGCCGATCATCGTGTGTGGCAACCATCTCTCGCCGCTGGACGCGCTGGCCTACGGGCATCTGCTTCACTCCAGCGGCGCCGCACCCCGCTTCCTGGCCAAGGAGCCGATCCTGCGCATCCCCGTGCTGGGGCATATCCTGCGCTCCACCGGTCAGATCCCGGTGCTGCGCGGCAGCTCCCGCAGCGCCGACGCTCTCGCCGCCGCCCGCGCAGCCCTCGCCCGCGGGGAGCTGCTGCTGATCTTCCCCGAGGGCACCTACACGCGCGACCCCGAGCTGTGGCCCATGCAGGGGCGGCTCGGGGCGGCCCGCCTGGCCCTGGCCACCGGGGCGCCGCTGCTGCCCGTAGCCTGCTGGGGCACCCGCCTGCTGTGGCCCGTCGGCTCCCCGATCCCACACCCCGGGCCCGGCCGCCGCGTCCAGATGCGCGTGGGAGAGCCGATGACCGTCGCGCCGCGCCCCGGCGAGGATGCCCGCGCCGCCGAGGAGCGCATCACCGCGGAGCTCATGGCAGCGATCGCGGAGCTGCTCGGGACGCTGCGCGCAGACACCCCGCCCGACGTCCTGCATGATCCGCGCAGCGACGCGCACCGCCCCGAGATCGGCCAGCCCGTCCCGGGCTACCGCGCCTGGAAGCAGACCCCATGATCACCACCTCTTTCGAGCCCGTTCCCGCCGTACCGACGCCGCGCCTGGCCGTCCTCGGTGCCGGCAGCTGGGGCACCACTTTCGCGCAGGTCCTCGCCGACTCCGGTGCGCAGGTCACCCTGTGGGCCCGCCGCGAGGAGGTGGCCCGCGAGATCCGCGAGACCCACCGCAACCGCGCCTATCTCGGCGACCACGAGCTGCCTGATGCTCTGCGGGCCACCAGCAGCATCGATGAGGCCCTCGCGGACGCTGATGCGCTCATCATCGCCGTCCCCGCCCAGTCCCTGCGCGAGACCCTGGGCACCTGGCCGACTCTGCCTGCGGTGCCGGTGCTGTCGCTGACCAAAGGCATCGAACGGGGCACCGACCGCCGGATCACCGAACTTCTCACCGAAGCCGGGGGAGCGGACCGATCGCTCACCGGGGTGCTGTCGGGCCCGAACCTGTCCCGCGAGATCCTCGAGCGCCGCCCCTGCGGCAGCGTCATCGCCTGTCCCGACGCCGCCCTCGCCGCCCGCGTGGCTTCGTGGATCACCGCCCCCTACCTGCGGGTTTACACCTCCACCGATGTCGTCGGGGTCGAGATCGCCGGGGCGGTGAAGAACGTCATCGCGATCGCCGTGGGCGCTGCGACCGGGCTCGGGCACGGCCACAACACCACCGCCTCGCTGATCACGCGGGGCCTGGCGGAGATCACCCGGCTCGGTGAAGCCCTCGGCGGGCGGCGCGAGACCTTCGCGGGCCTTGCCGGGATGGGCGACCTCGTGGCCACATGCTCGTCGCCGCTGTCGCGCAACCACCGGCTGGGCCTCGCGCTCGGGCGCGGACTCGATGTCGCCGCGGCCGCCGCCGAGGTGGGCCAGACCGCCGAGGGCGTTGCCACCGCCCGCGCTGTCGCCGAGATCGCCGAGCGCCTGGGCGTGGACATGCCGATCACTCGCGCGGTGGTCGAGGTCGTGGACCACGGTGCGCAGATCGACGACGTCACCGCGGCCCTGCTGGCACGATCCGTGCGGCCCGAATGATTACTCTCGCCCCATGAGAACTTCCGTCGCCCTCCTGTTCGGCGGCCGCAGCGGCGAGCACGGCATTTCGTGCGTCACCGCCGGCGGCATCCTCGGCGCGATCGACCGCGAACGCTTCGACGTCATCGCCGTCGGGATCACGCGGGAGGGACGCTGGATCCACGTCTCCGATGACCCGGCCGACTGGACTCTCGTGGGCGGCCGCACCCCCGAGGTGGATCCCGACGGGCCCGAAGTGCTGCTGCCCGCCGAGCGGCACCGCCCCGGTGAGCGCGTGCAGCTGCGCACCATCGCCGATGGCGCCGTGCGCCCCCTGGCCGAGGTGGATGTCATCTGGCCGTTGCTGCACGGCCCCTACGGCGAGGACGGCACCGTCCAGGGCATGCTCGAGATGCTCGACATTCCCTACGTCGGCTCCGGGGTGCTCGCCTCCGCTGCCTCGATGGACAAGGCCGCCACGAAGATGACCCTGCGCGCCGCCGGCATCCCCGTCGCCCCTGGCATCGTGGTGCACCAGGACCGTTGGGATCGTGGCGCCCAGCAGGTTCTCGACCATATGCGCCGCCACCATGACCTGCCGTGGTTCGTCAAACCTGCCCGCGCCGGTTCGAGCCTTGGCGTCACCCGCGTGGAGCGTCCCGAGGATCTCGAGACCGCGCTGCAGGCCGCCTTCGCCGAGGACCCCAAGGTGCTGATCGAGGAAGCCGTGGCAGCCCGCGAGGTGGAATGCGGCGTGCTGCAGGGGCACGACGGCGCCGAGGCGCGCACCACCATCCCCGGAGAGGTGAAAGTGGGGGAGGACCTCGAGTTCTATGACTACGAGGCCAAGTATTTCGGCAAGGGCACCGTGGTGATCGACGTGCCCGCCGCTCTGCCCGATCACCTGCTGGAAGAGGTGCGGGAGATCGCCGCACGCAGCTTCACCGCCCTCAGCCTCGAGGGCCTGGCGCGCGTGGACACCTTCGTCACCGAGACCGGAGAGGTCATGGTCAACGAGGTCAACACGATGCCCGGCTTCACCCCGTACTCCATGTTCCCGGTGCTGTGGGAGAACATGGGGCTCAGCTACGCGGACCTCATCGCGGACCTCGTGGAGCTGGCCAGCAACCGGCGGCTCGGCCCGCGCTGACAGAGGCCGGGCGGGCTCATTCGGCGGCGGTCTCCCCGGGGCCGATGCAGCGGTCCGTCGCCTCGATGTACCGGCTGACCAGCTGCGTCAGCTCGAGTGGGGCGGCGGAGGGCTGGTCCGGGGCGACTGAGCGCGGCACCGTCACATCGATCGCGGGTTCGCGCCCATAGGTCGTGAACAGCACCACATCGCCCTCGAGCTCACGGACGATCCAGTCCACCTCGGTGCCGGTGCCGTCATCGAGGGTGGTGCACAGGTCCGTCGTCGGCCCCGGCGGAGTGACCCCGCAGCGCATCACGACCGCATCCTGCCCGCGTCCCCACGCCACGGTGCCCTGGCTGGAGGTCTCCTGCTGCGACATGCCGAGCATCTCCGGCGGCGCCCCGATGACGATGTTCGCGCACACCGGGTCCTGGGCCTGCGGCCCCGGCGGCACCTGCACCGTGCCGCACGAGGTCACGCCGACGGCGATCAGCACGGCGGACAGCACAGTGAGGGAGCGGGTTCGGGGCACCCGACGAGACTACCGTGGGCCCATGACCTCTCAGCCCACCGACGCCCCGCAGGGCGAGGCCGCGCTGCTCGCCCGGCTGCAGCCTCACCTGTGTACCTCGCCGCTGGTGGAGATCGGCCCCGGGGATGATGCCGCGGTGCTGCGCCCCGGCATCGGCCGGATCGTCGCGAGCACCGACACGATCGTCGAAGGCTACGACTTTCTGCCCAAGACGACGTACCCCCGCTGGGTGGGGGAGAAGGCCGCCGTGCAGAATCTCGCTGATATCGCGGCGATGGGCGCCCGGCCTGTCGCGCTGCTGAGCTCCCTCTCCGCCCCCGCTGACACCTCGGCGCACGTGTTCGAGCAGGTCACGGCTGGGCTGGCCGAGCGGGCGGCGAGCGATGGCGCGGTGATCGTCGGCGGTGACCTGGGGCGGGCCGATGTCATCACCCTCACCGTCACGGCGCTCGGCACCCTCGCCGATGACGCCGAGCCGGTGCTGCGCTCCGGGGCCCGCCCCGGGGATGTCCTCGCGATCGGCACCGAGCGCCTGGGTCGCAGCGCCGCGGGCCTCGCCCTCGTCCTCTCCAGGCAGGTGCGCGTCGGCCCGGAGGGCACGGTCACGGGCGCGGCGGGATATGAGGAGCTGGTGCGCCACCACAACGCTCCGCGCGTTGACCTGCAACGCGGGTGGGGGAGCGGGCGCGCAGCGCACGCCATGCTGGATCTGTCCGATGGGCTGGTGCGGGACGGTGCCCGGATCGCCGCCGCGTCTGCGGTGAGCCTCGACTTGGACCCCGCCGCGCTGCAGCCGGACGTCGAGGCGCTCGCGGAGCTTGCGACGTGTCTGGAGACCGACCCCTGGCAGTGGGTGCTGCACGGCGGAGAGGAGCACGCGATGCTCGCGACCTTCGCCCCGTCGGCCCTGCCGCAGGACTTCCGTCCCATCGGACGGGTCATCGAATGTGCCGCACATCCCGTGACACTGGGCGGGGAGCCGATCCGCGGTCGGGGCTTCGATCACTTCCAGAGTTCCCCCGTAGGCTGAGAAAAACCCCACGAGACCAGGAGGATGCCGTGCCCTTCACCGTCAAGGCGCTGCAGAAGACCGCCCCCGACCAGCCTTTCCGCGTCACCATGATCGAGCGGCGCGACCCGCGGCCCGATGACGTCGTGATCGACATCAAGGCGGCCGGGATCTGCCACAGCGATATCCACACGATTCGCAATGAATGGGGCGAGGCGCATTTCCCCCTCACCGTCGGGCACGAGATCGCCGGCATCGTCTCCGCCGTCGGCGCGGACGTCACCGCGTTCCAGGTCGGTGACCGCGTGGGCGTGGGCTGCCTGGTGAATTCGTGCGGCGATTGCCGTGAGTGCCGTGCCGACAATGAGCAGTCCTGCCTGAACGGCAACGTGGGCACCTACAACGCGAAGGACGTCGACGGCACCATCACCCAGGGCGGCTACGCCGAGAAGGTGGTGGTCAACGAGAAGTTCGTGCTGCGCCTGCCGGAGCAGATCGACTTTCAGCAGGCCGCGCCGCTGCTGTGCGCCGGGATCACCACCTACTCGCCGCTGAATCGGTGGGGCGCCGGAGACCAGATCGACGGCAGCCCCAAGAAGGTCGCCGTGCTGGGCCTGGGCGGTCTCGGCCACATGGGCGTGCAGATCGCCGTGGCCATGGGCGCGGACGTCACTGTCCTCACCCGCACTCTGCGCAAGGAGGAGGACGCCAAGGCCCTCGGTGCTACGCAGGTCCTCGCTACCACCGCCGAGGGGTTCTTCCCCGATCACCGCGGCGAGTTCGACCTCATCCTCAACACCATCAGCGCCGACATCGACGTGGACGCCTACCTGGGGCTGCTCGCTCCGCGCGGCGTGATGTGCGTGGTGGGCCTGCCGCCCGAGCGGCAGCAGCTCTCCTTCGGCTCCCTGATCGGCAACAACAAGGTGCTGGCCGGCTCGAACATCGGTGGCATCGCCGAGACCCAGGAGATGCTCGACTTCTGCGCCGAGCACGGTTTCGCCGCGAAGGTCGAGGTCATCTCCGTGGATGAGGCCGATGCTACCTATGACCGCGTCGTGGACGGCGACGTGCATTTCCGTGCCGTCATCGACACCGCGACCTTCGCGGAGGTGACGGCGGAGTGAGCGGTGGCGTGAGCGAAGCTGCGCAGAAGCGGTGGTTCCGTCCCGTCACTGGGGCCGACGTGGAGCGGGACGGCCATCGCTTCTCCTGGATGAAGCCCGATGGCTGGCGGTCGGGCTTTCGTGCGCTCGTGCTGGAGATCGAGGGCGCCGCGGGCGACCGGTGCGTCATCGGAGTGGGCCGGATCGGCCCGAACACCGTGCATCCCACGCGAGATCTGGTGGAGCTTGAGATCGATGCGGCCCATCGTCGGCGCGGGCATGGAACAGCACTTCTGCGCGAACTCGGCACATACAGTGCAAATCCGCTGTCGAGCAAGGTGGAGCTGGGGTCGGAGCGGGAAGCTTTCCTGCGCTCCCTAGGGGCCGTGACGTACTTGCGCGTGCCGCTGCTGCGCGTGGACGTCGCCGCGGAGCGCACGGTCCGCTGGTGCGCGGCAGTGCGGGCCGAGGTCCCGCACGCCGAGGTCCGCCGCTGGTCCGAGCTCCCGCGGGAGCAGGTCATCGACGCTCTCACCGACTGCTACGCGTGGCAGCACGCGAGCTGGTCACCCACGGCTCCTCGCGACGTCCTGCGGCGAGAGGTGGGGGACGAGTTCTGGGACGGTGCCATCCGTGAGCACTCCTGGGCGGTGCGGCGCGACGGCGCGATCACGGCGCTCGCGGACCTGTACGACGATCCCGTCGGCCCCGGGCGGGAAGGGGCCCTCGAAGCGGTGGACGCCGCCATGCCGCACGCCCGAGCCGATGTTGCCCTCGCTCTCGCGGCTCTGCTCGATGACCTGCGAGAGCAGGGCGTCGCGCACCTCGACCTCGACAACCACCCCACCGATCCGCACACCGCTCCACTGCTCGCGACGTTGCGCGCTGACGAGGTTGATCCCGTGGACCTCGTGGAGATCCCGAACGGCCTCACCGCGCGCCTGCGGGAGCTGCCCTGACAGGAGCGCACCGGGGCCACCCGACAGTCCCATCGGCGCATCTGCCCCATCAGCGCATCTGCACGCGGAGACGACGACGCCCCCACCGTGACCGGTGGGGGCGTCGTCGAAAAAGCTGGTGCGGTGTCCCGCTCAGGCGCCGAGGCTCGTGACCTTGCCCGCCTTGAGGCAGGAGGTGCACACGTTCACGCGCTTGCTGGTGCCCTTGATCACAGTGCGCACGGACTGGACGTTCGGGTTCCAGCGACGCGAGGTGCGGCGGTGCGAGTGAGACACGGCCTTGCCGAAGCGCGGAGCCTTGCCGCAGATTTCACACGTGGAAGCAGCCACTGTCGTCTCCTGGATATGGTCGAAGTTCTGATCGCAGTGCCCGCTCCCACGTCGCACCTCGGGGCGCGCCCGGCGGTCAGGGCAACCCCGCGAGCATAGCCCAGAACGCCGCCTTCCTGAAGGGTTCGCCCGGCGCCACGGCCTGTGCATTCCATCACGGGAGCGCAGGACAGTGGCACGATGGGACATGCGCTTGGCACGCAGGAGCGTGTCGCGCATCATCTCAGCAGCATCTCATCCAGTCCCGCCTCATCGCCCGCAAGGAGCCGCCCCCATGGCCCGCAAGCTCGAGAGCCACCGCGGATCCATGCCGCTGCGCGAGCTGCTCGAGTCCAAGGAGATCAAGGCCCTGGCCTCCTTCGATGTGCGCGACCTCGACGCCCTGCTGCGTTTCACCCCGCGCCGCTACGTCGTCCCCGCGCCGCTGCGATCCCTGCGCGAGGTCCACGAGGGTGAGGAGGTCAGCGCCGTCGTCACCGTGGAATCGGTGCGTGACCGCGCCATGCGCTCCCGCCGTGGATTCATCCTCGAGGTCACCGTCGGCGATGGCACCGACCAGCTGCCGCTGACCTTCTTCCTGCCCAAGCAGTTCCAGGTGGAATGGCACCGCTCCCGACTGCCCCGTGGCGCGACGATCCTCGTGCGCGGCACCGTCGGCTACGACAGCTACCGCAAGGCCCTCCAGATCACCCACCCCGACTATGAACCTGTCGAGGACACCCCGGCCGGTCGCGCCCACGCCCTGCGGCCCCGCCCCATCTACCCGCTGAAGAAGAACATCGCCCGGCGCACCATGCACTCGGCCATGGCCAAGGGCCTCGAGTACGCGGGACTGCTATCCCGCCCCGTGCCCGACGAGGTGCTCGACCGGCGCGGCCTCGTACCGCTCGAGGAGGCGGTGCGCCTCATCCACACTCCGGCCACCGTTGAGGACACCCGACGGGGGCTCGCCCACCTGCGTTTCGAAGAAGCCTTCGTCCTGCAGGCGATCTTCGCCCAGCGCCGCGCCCAGGACCAGCGCACCCCCGCCCCGTCGCTGACCGCCGACGGGCCCCTGCAGGATCTGTTCGACGAGCGCCTGCCCTTCACCCTCACCGCCGGACAGCGGGAGATCGGCGCCGAGCTCCACGAGCGCATCGGCCGCGATCACCCCACGAGCGTGCTGCTGCAGGGAGACGTCGGCTCCGGGAAGACCGTCATCGCCCTGCGTGCCATGCTGCGGGCCGTCGATTCCGGCCACCAGGCGGCGCTGCTCGCCCCCACCGAAGTCCTCGCCGAACAGCACTTCCGCACCATCACGACGCTGCTCGGCGACCTCGCCGGGGCCGGGCGGCTCGACGGACACGCACAGGCCACGAAGGTCCGTCTGCTCACCGGTTCCCAGCGCACCGCGGGCCGACGCGAGACCCTTCTGGATGTCACCTCCGGGGAGGCCGGGATCGTGGTGGGCACCCATGCACTGCTCACCGAGAGCGTCGAGTTCGCTGCGCTTGGGCTCGTGGTGATCGATGAGCAGCACCGCTTCGGTGTGGACCACCGTCGGCGCCTGCGCGCCAAGGGCCCGGCTGGTATGAGCCCGCATGTCGTGGTCATGACTGCGACCCCCATCCCACGCACCGCCGCGCTCGCGACCGTCGGCGATCTCGATGTCCTCACCCTGCGCGAGAGCCCGGGCCTGCGCGCAGGCGTGACGAGCTTCGTCGTCCACGAGAAGCTGCCCGCCTGGGAGCAGCGCATGTGGGAGCGCGCTGGGGAGGAGATCGCTGCCGGACGTCAGGTGTTCGTCGTCTGCCCCCGCATCGACGAGGATGAGGCCGTCCCGCTTCCCCCGTACCTCGCCGACGAGGCGACGGCCGCTGCGCTCGAACCCCCGCGCGGCGTCCTGCAGACCGCCGAGCGTCTCGCCGCCCGCCCGGAGCTCGCAGGTGCCCGGATCGGGGTGCTGCATGGACGCCTGGCCGGTGAGGAGAAGCAGCAGATCATGGAGCAGATGGCGAGTGGGCAGATCGACCTGCTGGTCTCCACCACCGTCATCGAGGTGGGCGTGGACGTGCCCAACGCCTCGACCATGATCGTGCTGGATGCTGAACGCTTCGGCGTCTCCCAGCTGCACCAGCTGCGCGGCCGCGTGGGCCGCGGCGAGCACGCCGGCATCGCCTTCTTCGACACCACTGCCGTCCCCGGCGCCGACCACTCCCAGCACCTCGAGGCGATCGCCCAGGCGCCCGATGGGTTCGCGCTCGCGGAGCTCGATCTGCGGCGCCGCGGTGCCGGCGACCTCGTGGGGGAGGAGCAGTCCGGTCTCCAGCGCACCCTGCGCCACCTGGATGTGCTGCGCGATGCGAAGGCGATCGAACAGGCCCGTGAGGATGCCTTCGCGGTGGTCGCGACGGACCCGGACCTCGGCGCCCACCCGGCTCTGACCGGCGCGATCGCTGCCCGGTTGCGGGACGCCGACCCGGACGTGGAGAGGAGCTGAGATGCCGCGCATCGTCGCCGGAGAGCTGGGCGGACGCGTGATCCCCGCCCCGCCTGGAAAGGGCACCCGCCCCACGTCCGACAAGGTGCGTGAGGCCCTGTTCAACCGCCTCGACGGCTGGGATGCAGTGCGCGGCGCCCGTGTGCTGGACCTGTTCGCCGGCACCGGGGGATTGGCCTTCGAAGCGCTCTCGCGTGGGGCCGAGCATGCTCTCTTGGTGGAGCTACATGGGCCGACGGCGCGGCGCCTGCGGGAGACCGCCCGGACGCTCGGGGTCACCGCGCGCTGCGATATCCGGGCTGGTCGCGCGGCGAGTGTGGCGCAGACCCTGGCCGGGCACGACGCGACACTCGTGTTCCTTGACCCGCCGTATGACGTCACCACAGAGCAGGTCGAGGAGCTGCTCGTGGCACTGCGGCCCGCGCTCACCGATGAGGCGCTTGTGGTGATCGAACGCTCGGTCCGGTCGCGGCCCGTTGCGTGGCCCGACGGCTGGGGCGATGACGGGACGAAGAGCTACGGCGAGACCGTGCTGCAGTTCGGCGGGCCCGATGTGCGCGAGGGCGCGGGGGAGAGCTGAGGGGCGGCGCAAGGGCGCGGGGGGGCGGCCGGCTCCTAGAAACATCCGACGCTGCCGGCGGTACCCCCTGCGGGGTTCTTGGGGGGTGCGTCCAGTCTTTAGCACATACACCTTTCGCAGCCAAGTCCGGCTGTGACTATTTGTGACCGTTTTTGGCTC
>NZ_JALLAL010000042.1:0-25677 GCF_023062615.1 Brachybacterium sp. Marseille-Q7125
CAATAAAGCCCCCGCACCTCATAAAGCCCTCGCCCCCATAAAGCCCCGGGCCCGGTCACCGCCCCGGACCCCCTCGAAGGAGGAGCCATGCGACCCGATATCGACCTGCGCGCTGCCTTGAACACCCGCGGCGCCCTCATCACCTACACCATCTCTCTGCTGGCCCTCGTGGGCGCCGGCGTGCTGGGCGGCGTGCTGCAGGCGCTCGTCGTGGAGCCCGCGATCGTCGATGTGGAGATGACCTTCATCGTCATCACCTTGCCGCTGTCGCTGATCATTCCGGTGGTCACCGTGCTGATGATCGCGGGGGAGTGGTCCGACCGCTCCATCCAGACCACGTTCCTGCAGCGCCCCGGGCGCCTGGGCGTGCTGGGGTCGAAGATCCTCGCGAACATCGTGGTGGTCGGCGCGCTGCTCGCCCTGTCCGTGGGGCTCGCGGCGCTCGGCACCTGGATCGGCGGAATGGTCGGCGACGGCGCAAGCTTCGAGTCCTTCCGCGACGTGCTCACCACGCAGATGGCCGTGATGGGCGCGACCTGGCTGATGTCGCTCGCCATGGCGGTGCTCGCCCAGTCGGCGGTGGTGGGGATGCTCCTGGCGATCGGCCTGCCGTTCGTCATCTCCACCTTCGCCACCATCGCGATGGCGACGGGATCGGACATCCTCGAGAAGGTGGCGCGGGCCGTGCACCTGCAGGATGCGGCGTACCGCCTCATCGACGGCACCGCCGGTGCCTTCGAGCTGCTGCCGCTGACCCTCATGGTGCTGATCCCGCTCGCGCTCGGTGCGCGCCGCTGGTCCCGCCGCGAGATCGGCTGACCCGACACGGCCCCGGCCCGCCTGCACGGCGTGGGCCGGGGCCTAGGATGGCCAGGCCGACGGCCCGGCCTGACCCTGCCCCAGGCCCCCTGCATCGATGGACAAGGACGCTCATGACCTCCACTGCCCGCCCCCTGCGCCGCGCCGCGGCCTCGCTCGCCGCCGTGCTGCTGCTGGCCGGCTGCACGATTCCTGGCCTGGGCGGTGACCAGGGCCCCGACGATGGCGGCACCGACCCGGGAGTCTCCGACGGCGGCGGCTCCGCTGGCAGCGACGGTGGTGGGGATGACGGCGGTGCGGTCGCCGGCCCGCCCAGCACCAACCCCGGCGGGCTCGAGGGGCCGCTGCCGGAGCTGCGCAAGGCCGGCACCTCCGCCGCGGAGCTCGACGGGGATCCCGCCGAGGACCCGGCCTACGCCTCCTACTACGAGCAGGAGATCAGCTGGGGGCCGTGCGAGGACCTCGATGCCGATGGCGCCGAATGCGGGATGCTCACCGTGCCGCGGCAGTGGAACGACCCCGAGGCCGGGGATATCGAGATCGCGGTCGCGCAGATCCCCGCGAGCGGCGAGAAGCAGGGTTCGCTCGTGCTGAACCCCGGCGGTCCCGGCGGCTCGGGCGTGAACTACCTGGAGTCCGTCCCCTACTTCCTGTCCTCCGAGGTGCAGGCCGCCTACGACGTGGTGGGCTTCGACCCGCGCGGCGTCGGCCGTTCCGCCCCGGTGACGTGCCTGGATGATCGCGAGACCGACGAGTTCCTGGCGAGCACGATCGACCCCACCACCGAGGAGGGGCTCGCGGAGGCGGAGAAGTGGGGGCGTCGCGTCGCCGAGGCGTGCGAGCAGAACTCCGGAGAGATCCTGCCGTTCGTGGACACCTGGTCCGCGGCGCGGGACATGGATGTGCTGCGCGCCGCACTGGACTCCGAAAAACTCGACTACCTGGGGTTCTCCTACGGCACATACCTGGGCTCCAGCTATGCGGAGCTGCACCCGGACCGGGTGGGGAAGTTCGTGCTGGATGCGGCGATCGATCCCCGCCTCGCGCTGAACCAGATCTCCGCCGGGCAGGCTGAGGGGTTCGAGCGCGCGATCGAGGCGTTCCTGCAGGACTGCCTGGATGCCGGGGCGGATGCCTGCCCGGTCAAGGGCGATGTGGAGCGCGCCAAGCAGCAGCTGCAGAGCTTCTTCGCCTCCGTGGATGAGAGCCCCCTGGATTCGGGGGACCCGGATCGTCCGCTGACCGGGGCGCTGGCCCGCAGCGCCGTGCTGCTGATGATGTACCAGGACGAGCTGTGGGGCTTCGGCCGCGAAGCGCTGGACGCCGCGATGACGGGGGATGGTTCCCAGCTGCTGATGCTCGCGGACCTCGGAGCGGACCGGCAGAACGATGGCAGCTACCGCACCAACGGCACGTACGCGATCTCGGCCGTGAACTGCCTGGATCATCCGGGGGTGGCCGATGTCTCCTGGGTGGAGCAGGAGGCGGAGCGGCTGGCCGAGGAGTACCCGACGTTCGGGCCGATGCTGGGCGGTGACGGGTGCGTGCTGTGGCCGCAGGAGCCGGTGCGTGAGCCCGCGCCGATCACCGCGAAGGGCTCCGCGCCGATCGTCGTCATCGGCACCACGGGGGATCCCGCGACGCCGTACGCCTGGTCACAGGCCCTCGCCGAGCAGCTGGAGAACGGCCTGCTGCTGACCTTCGAGGGCAATGGGCACACCGCCTACGGTCGCAGCGGCGGCTGCATCGAGAAGGAGGTCGACGCGTACCTGCTCGAGGGCACCGTGCCGGAGGACGGACTGGTCTGCTGAGCGCCGGGGCCCGGGGCCTATAGGGCCGGCGGGGTGCCGGGATCGGTGCGCGCGGCCGATGGGGCTGGAGCGTGGGCTCCGGATGGCGGGCCGACGTGAGCAGTCTCGCCCTGCTTCGCTTTGCACTGGTCATGTGCGGTCCCGTACAGTGATGCGGTCTGCTGAGCGTGCGCGCCAGCAGCGCCGCCTTAGCTCAGTCGGCAGAGCGATTCACTCGTAATGAATAGGTCGCGGGTTCGATTCCCGCAGGCGGCTCCGCAGGTCAGGCCCCGTTTTCCTCCGTGGGAAGCGGGGTCTTTGCTGCAGTGGCGCCTGGCCTCTGCGGATCTGCGCTGCGGGTCTGTACCCGGCCTTCCCGATGCGACGAGCGATCGGCCGGTATCCACGCAGCGGTGCTCACTCTCCTTCCGGTCCGGGCGGCACGGCGAGCCCGCGCTCGAAGGCGGTCAGGGCGATCTGCAGCCGTGAGGTGCACTCCAGCTTGGTCATGAGCGAGGAGACGTGGGATTTCACCGTCGACTCGGACAGCGACAGCGCCCGCGCGATCCCGGCATTGGACTCTGCCGCGCACAGCAGTGCGAGCACATCGGCCTCGCGTTCAGTGAGCCCCAGCTCGGCGAGCTCCGCGGGATCCGTCCGGGTGGGCGCCGGGTGCGTCGGCGCGAGGGGCTGGGCGGTCAGCCGCGCCGCCAGATCCGGGGTGAGCACCGTGCCCGCATGCGCCCCCGCGGCCCGCACCGCCGCCGCGAGAGCGGAGGGACTGGTGGACTTCAGCAGGTAGCCGCTCGCACCCGCGGAGATCGCCTCCCCGACCTGCTCCTCATCCCCGAACGTGGTCAGCATGACCACAGCCGTGCCGTGGTGCCGCGAGCGCACCAGACGCGTCGCGTCGATCCCGTTCATGCCCGGCAGGCCGTGGTCCATGAGCACCACATCCACCGCCTGCTCGTCCAGCAGACGCAGCGCCTCCTCGGCGGTTCCGGCGCTCGCGGTCACCGCCAGATCCTCTTCACGGTCGATATAGCTGCCCAGCGCCTCCCGCACGATCGGGTCATCGTCGCAGATCAGCACCGTCGTCGGTTCTGCGGTCATCGGCCTTCCCCTCCCTGCGCCGGTCCCTTCCCCGGCACCTCGTCGACATGCGCCCCGGTGGCCTCCGGGGTGCATGGCACCTGCAGATGCGTGAGGAACAGATCGCCCTCGCGCGTGGTCTCGATCGCGCCGCCCACCGCATCCAGTCGCTCGCGGGCGCTGACCAGCCCCAGCCCGCCGGGCGGCACGGTCTCTGGTTTGCTGCGCACGCCATTGCGAATCGCCAGCTCCAGCATCCCCGGCGCAGGCTGCGGCTGCTGCTCCACGAACACCGCGATCGGCGTGAGCGGGCAGCCGTGGCGCAGGATGTTCGCCTCCACCTCCCGCAGGCAGCGCCCCAGCACACCGTGCGGGGAGATCTGGCAGTTGCACTCGCCCTCAATGCTGATCTGCAGCGTGAAGCCCTCGGCGCTCAGGCGGCGGCGCATCGCCTCCAGGGTGGTGGCCAGGCTGCAGCAGTCGGCGTCAGTGGTGGGGGCCGATGGGGCAGCGGGGGGTTCCGCGAGGCGCAGGGACTGCAGCAGCTCGCGCAGCTCCTCGGTGCCCTCGCGGGCGGTCTGTGCGATATGGCCGTAGCGTTCGGTGTCCTCGGCGTCGATGCCGGGACGGCCCCCGGCCTGCTCGGCGAGCATCACCACGCGGGTCATCGCCCGCACCCCGGTGTCATGCAGTTCGCGGGCGATCGCGCGGCGCTGCTCGGCCAGCTCCTCGATGCGCCGTGCCCGCTCCGCGGCGGCATGCAGCACCAGGCCGCGACCTGATGCACCCGCGAGCATGGCGATGACCTGCAGTGCGATCCACAGCATGGCCTGGGAGACGATGAACTCGGGGGCGGAGCCCAGCAGCACGGACGTGGCCACGGGCGGCACCACGTGCCACAGGGCCATGGTCATCGCCATGAGGATTCGGCCATGCGCGGCCAGCGCGGCAATGGTCACGGGGGAGGCAAGCACCCCGGAGCCCAAGTGGGTGGGGGCGTTGCCGATGCCGAGCGTCAGGACGCCGCCGACGATGATCGCGCCGATGAGCGGGTGGCGCAGCGACAGGCCCGCGCCAATGCTCAGCGAGACGGCGATCAGCACCGCGATGCTGCTCTCGGCGCTCGCGATCGGCACGGAGGCCACGAGCAGCAGGAACGCCACCAGCAGCCCGGTGATCCAGTGCCCCATGACCTGTGGGGGCCGCACCCAGCGGCGCACGGTCCTATCGGCTCCCGTGCGCACCGCTGCAGATCTCCCGGGACCCGCTGCGGCGCGCGGCCCGGCACCCGGCTGTGCCACCTGATCAGCGTACACATCGACGGGGTGCTTTCCGGATGCGCGTCCATGTCGTAGCGCGCGGAGTCGAGGTGCGCGGGTGTCTGTCGGCCCACTTGCGTCCCCATCCATGGTCCGAAGCGTTTCTTTGACTTTATCCAGAAAAGTGCCTATGGTGGGGCCATGACCAGCACGGAGCACGCTCACGCTGAGCAGATCGACCACACCGCGGCCCTGCGCGGCGTGGGTCTGCGCGTGACCGCTCCGCGGCTTGCGACGCTCGTGGCGGTCGAGAACAACCCCCACGCCGATGCGGACACCATCGCCCGTGCCGTGCGCGAGAGCCTCGGCACCGTGTCCCGGCAGGCCGTGTACGACGTGCTCCACGCCCTGTCCGATGCGCAGCTGCTGCGCCGCGTCGCCGTCGGCGGGCGGTCCATGCAGTACGAGCTGCACCGCTTCGACAACCACCACCACCTGGTGTGCCGTGAGTGCGGGCGCCTCGAGGATGTCCCCTGCGCCACCGGTCACGCCCCGTGCCTGACCGCCTCGGAGGACCACGGTTTCGAGATCGAAGTGGCCGATGTGATCTACCGTGGGATCTGCTCGGACTGCCGCGCGAACGCCGCGGACGACCAGGCCCCCGTCGGCCCTTCCACCCCGCAGACCCCCTGAGGCTGCTCCGGCGCCCCAGGGTCCATCCACCTTGTCCCACCTGCTGACCAGAACCTGTCATCACCCCTGACCAGAGGAGAACGGCATGACCACTTTCGATCCGCAGAAGCCCTCCACCACGGAGTCCGGCGCGCCGCGCCAGAACGATGCGCACTCGCTGAGCCTCGGCGCCGACGGCCCGCTGCTGCTGCACGACGTCGCGCTGGTGGAGAAGCTCGCCCGGTTCGACCGTGAGCGGATCCCGGAGCGCAGCCCCCACGCGAAGGGCTCCGGTGCGTTCGGCGAGCTCGAGATCACCGAGGATGTCTCGCAGTACACCAAGGCGAAGGTGTTCCAGAAAGGCACCAAGACCCCGATGCTGGCCCGTTTCTCCACCGTGGCCGGTGAGCTGGGCTCGCCCGACACCTGGCGCGACGTGCGCGGTTTCGCTCTGAAGTTCTACACCCAGGACGGCAACTTCGACATCGTCGGCAACAACACGCCGATCTTCTTCCTGCGCGACCCGATGAAGTTCCCCGACTTCATCCACTCCCAGAAGCGCATGCCCGACTCCGGTCTGCGCAGCCCGAACATGCAGTGGGACTTCTGGACCCTCTCCCCGGAGAGCGCCCACCAGGTCGCCTACCTCATGGGTGACCGCGGCCTGCCCAAGACCTGGCGTCACATGAACGGCTACTCCTCCCACACCTACATGTGGGTCAACGAAGCCGGCGAGAAGTTCTGGGTCAAGTACCACTTCCTCACCGAGCAGGGCATGGAGTTCCTGACCAACGAGGAGGCCGAGAAGATCGCGGGTGAGGACGCGGACTACCACCGCCGCGACCTGTTCGAGTCGATCCAGAACGGCGACTTCCCGTCCTGGCGCGTCGAGGTCCAGATCATGCCGTACGAGGACGCGAAGACCTACCGCTTCAACCCCTTCGACCTCACCAAGACCTGGTCCAAGAAGGACTACCCGCGCATCCCCGTGGGTCGCTTCACCCTGAACCAGAACCCGGTGAACCACTTCGCGCAGATCGAGCAGGCGGCGTTCTCCCCGTCGAACACCGTCCCCGGCACCGGCGTCTCCCCGGACAAGATGCTGCTGGGCCGCGTGTTCTCCTACCCGGATGCGCACCGCAACCGCCTGGGCACCAACTTCAACCAGCTTCCGGTCAACGCGCCGATCGTGCCCACCAACTCCTACGACAAGGAGGGGGCGATGCAGTTCTTCCACAGCGGCGATGCGCCGGTGTACGCCCCCAACTCCTACGGCCGCTCCTACCAGGGCGACGCCGAGCAGGGCCCGGTGGACAACGGCTGGGAGGCCGACGGCACCATGGTCCGCGCGGCCTACACCCTGCACGCCGAGGATGACGACTTCGGCCAGGCCCACACCCTGGTGCGCGAGGTCATGGACGATGCGGAGCGTGAGCGCCTCATCGACACCGTCTCCGGCATGATGGCCGATGTCGAGGAGCCGGTGCTCTCCAATGTCTTCCAGTACTGGAAGAACATCGATCAGGAGGTTGGCGAGGCCATCGAGAAGAAGGCTCTCGAGGGTCGCGGCGACGACGTTCCTGGGGCGTGAGCCTGAGGGCTTAAGAGGTGCGGCCTCGGCGGTGTCGCTGAGGCCCGCACCTGAGCCCGATGCCTGCGCCTGATGCGCGACGCATGATGAGGCCGGGGCACCGCGCGGTGCCCCGGCCTTGTCACGTCTGGGTGCGGGCCGGCCCTCACCGAGCCGATCCGGCTACGTTTTCGTGGGAATGAGGGTGCTATTCCCACGAGAACGTAGTGGTCTTGCGGGAGGTGGTGGCGGGGGCGCATCCTGCGGGAGGTGGTGGCGGGAGCGTCGCCGACCGAGCTTCTGCTCAGACGACGAGGACCTCACTGGGCGCGCCGAGCAGGAGCTTCTGCACCGTCAGGCCCAGCAGGTGTCGGGCGAGGTCGTGGTGGCGCCGCACCCCGAGCACGAGCAGCTCGGCGCGCTCCTCCTCAACCACGCGCAGCAGCACGTCGGCGATGTCATCGTCGGTGTGCTCCTGGCGGAACGCCACGCGTACCCCCGCGCCGCGCAGATGCTCGCGTGCGATGTCGATGTCCTGGTCACCGGCATGCCGCGGGTCGGTCTCCACGCCGTCGCGCAGCACATTGACCACCACGAGCGGCCCCCCGCGCTGCTCGGCCTCGGCGCGCGCGGCATCCAGCGCCCTGTATCCCACGTCGGTGGGGATGAATCCGACGACGACGGCCATGGCAACTCCTGGACTGCGCTGCGGGCGGCGGCCCGGCGACTGTGCACGGTACGGGCCGATCCTACTGGCCCCGCGGCGTGACCTCGCGGCCCATCGGCCCGCTCAGCCCCGCGCCGCCCGCGGGGCCCTCAACCTTGCCTCTCCCGCGGGGCCCTCAGCCCCACACCGCCTGCGGCCCGCTCAGCCCCACACCGCCTGCGGCCCGCTCAGCCCCGCGCCGCCTGCGGCCCGCTCAGCCCCGCCCCTCCCGCGGCCCGTTCGGCCCTGCCTCGGCCCGCCGCTGCCCGGACAGCGCCTGGATCTCGTCCATGATCCGCGAGGTCAGCACCCGTCGGCGCGTCCCCTTGGCGGCATCCGGCGCGACGTCCGCGGGATCGATGGGCGTGCCCACTCGCAGCGTGATCGCGCCGCGGTCCGGCAGCAGGCGCGAGAACATATGTTCGGTGCCCTTCAGCCCCACCGGCAGCACGGGGCAGCCCGATTCGAGCGCGAGCCACGCCGCACCCTGCTTGCCCGGATGCAGCAGCCCGTCCTTGGACCGCGTGCCCTCGGGGTAGATCGCGAAGGCATGCCCCTCGCGCAGGATCTCCAGGCCCTTCTGCAGCGCCCCCTTGCCGGACGCGAGCTCCTGACGGTCCACCGGCACCGCCTCCACCGCGTTGAAGAACCAGCGCAGCACAGCCCCCGTCGGCCCCTTCTGGGTCCACAGACTGTCCTTGGCCACGAACCGGATCCGCCGCGGCAGCAGCACCGGGATCATGAACGAATCGATGTTCGCCAGATGGTTGGAGGCCACGACGAACCCGCCCGTGCGCGGCACGTTCTCCAGACCGCTGACGCGCGGGCGCCACAGGCCGTGGACGATGGGGCGCACCAGCTTGCGGGCGCCCCAGTAGAAGCTATGCGACATGGATCCTCCGAGAGTCGGTCCTCCAGGGGGTCACGATAGTGCCCGCAGGCTCGGCCGCGACAGCGCGCTCGCTGCAGGGACCGCGCAGGTGAGGGGCATGGGCGGGCCCTGCCGTGCGGAGGTGCATGTGGTAGAACAGGCGTGCGCCGAGACCGAGGAGCATCGATGGCCAAGACCCTGAACATCGCCGTGATCGGCGCCGGAACCATGGCCCAGGCCGTGCATCTGCCGGTGCTGCGCCGACGCTGGGACCGGTTCACGGTGGCCGCCCTGGTGGATCACTCGCCGCGGCGCCGCCGCGAGGCCTCCGACGTGTGGGGCGTGGCCGAGGAGAAGCGGTACGAGACGGTCGCGGATCTCATCGCCGCGGTGCGTGTCAAGGAGATCACGGTCGATGCGGCGCTGCTGTCCACCGACGGACTGCATGCCCAGGATCTGCTGGCCCTCATGCGGCGCGGCATCCCCGTGCTGGTGGAGCCACCGGTGGGCTTCTCCGCGCAGGAGATTGCGCAGGTTGCGGATTTCGAGCGGATGACCGGTCGGCCGCTGCTGATGCTCGCCTACCCGCAGCAGTACGACGACTCGGTGCGGGAGATGGGCGAGGTGATCGCCCGCAAGGACGTGCGGATGGTGGACCACGAGGTCCTCATGCCTGCCAGCCAGCCGCTGTTCGGCGCCGCGAAGGTCACCAGCTCCGCGTACGACCTGCCCAGCGAGAAGCGCTCCCAGCGGCGCAAGGATCTGCAGGCCGCCGTGGAGGCCGGCTCTGGGGAGGGGGCGACGCAGCGCGACCGCGACCTGTACGTCAAGGGTCTGCTCACGGGCGTGGCGCACCAGCTGGCGGTGCTTGAAGCGGCCTACGGGCCGCTGGTGGAGCTGTCGATGGCGCGGCACTGGCCCAAGGGCGTGATCCCGGGGTCGATCGAGCTGCTGGGCGAGCTTGAGGGTGGGGCGCGGGTGCGTCTGGTGTGGCACTACCTGCCGTTCGCCCCCGAGTACCGCGAGACGGTGCAGGTGCTGTCCGCGCGCCGACGCCTGCAGCTGGACCTACCGGCCCCTTCGCACGGCGACCGCCGCTCCACCCTCGCGCTGCGGGAGAAGAAGTCCGGGGTGGTGCAGGAGACCACGACGGTCGCGACCAACGGCTCGGCCGAGGCGATGTGGGAGGCCTTCCACGCCTTCGTCGAGAAGGGCGAGCCGCCGATTGCCGGCACCAGGCAGGCCCTCGCCCAGGTGGAGCTGCTGCGGGAGGTGCTCGCGCGGATCGTCGAGGCCGACGGCCGGACGATCGACCCGGAATCCGACGAGGAGGGCACCGAAGAGGCGGGCGAAGGGGCGGCGGCCGGTGAGACGGTGGCCGGTGAGGCGGATGCGGCCGAGTCGGCTGCCGGGGCCGACGCGGCGGATGAACCGGGCGCGGGCGAGGAATCGCGTGCGGCCGACGGGGCTGGTGCCGCGCAGGTCTCCGGGGCAAGCTCCGCGCTCGCCGGGGCGCGGATGACGGTCGACGGGGAGCCGGCGGACGCCGCGCGGGAGGAGCCGACGGAGGCGGCGGGGGAAGAGCCCGCGGTGTCTGTGGATGCAGGGCTCGTGGCGGAGCCCGTGGGGGAGCCCGCTGAGCCCGCAGAGGCGGCAACGACCGCGGACCCGGCGCCGTTCGTGGAGCCGGATGAGCCTGCGGCTGGGCCTGCTGAACCCGTTGACCGCGCTGCGGCACCGACCGCTGAGCAGCCGGTGGTCGACGCGTGGACCCTGGAGGACGCGGACCAGACCGCTGCCCCCGCGGACCAGGCCGCTGCCCCCGCGGACCAGCCTGCCGCCCCTGCAGACCAGCCCGCGGACCCGGAGCCGGGGCGCGACTCTCAGGCCTGAGCCGAGTTTGCGCTCGCGGCCCTTCCGCGAACGGCACTCTCCTGACCGGCCGCGTGCAATATGCAGGCGGTCGGTCATCTGCGTCCCGTTCGTGGAATCACGTCGGCCCCGGTCTGCGCGGCACCGCCCACCCCCACCCCCGCGACACGCCGCGCCATGCCGACGACACGCCCGAGATCCATCTCATCCCGCGCCGTTTCAGCCCCGCGGATCACCACCGCGCGGCCCGCGTCATCCACCGCCCGGCACCGCCGCGAAACCGCTCATCCACAGCCTGCTGTGCATGTCCGAGCGTCTTTCACGCACGGGGGCGCCGGACTGTCCCCAGCCGTCCCCGACTGTCCACATCCCATCAACAGCGCGCTGTGGATGACATTGTTGTAGTTCAGTACATCTTGTGGTCGCTCGACCCACCCACCACTAGGTGTAGTGTTGGGCCCGTTGCGGCGAACCGGGCCTCCCGGGAGCCTGAAGCGTCCCGGGAGACCCCGGAAGCGTGCAGGTCCGAGGCCATCGGGCGTCGCAGCAGCGGCCTTACGGGCCGCACCCGGACAACTGCATCACCCTCCCAGCCGACGCCCGTCGGCGCCCCTCCCGAAAGGCACCTCCCCGTGGACATCACCGTGTACTCCAAGCCCCTCTGCGTGCAGTGCGACGCCACCAAGCGTGCGCTGAACAAGGCCGGTCTCGCGTACGACGTCGTGGACGTCACCGAGGATGCTGAGGCCCTGGCCCGCATCAAGGCGCTGGGCTACATGCAGGCCCCCGTGGTCATCACCTCCCAGGACCACTGGTCCGGCTTCCGCCCGGACAAGATCAAGGCCCTCACCGCGGCGGGTGTCGCGCAGCGCACCGCCACCGCGATCTGAACCGCGCCGGGAGCGCAGGGTCATGGCGAAGCTCGTCTATTTCTCCTCGGTCTCGGGCAACACCAAGCGATTCATCGACAAGCTGGGGGTGCCCGCTGAGCGCATCCCGCTGTACCCCAAGGACGATCCCCTCGTCGTCGACGAGGAGTACGTCTTGGTGGTGCCTACCTACGGCGGCGGCAACGGCCGCGGCGCCGTCCCCAAGCAGGTCATCAAGTTCCTCAACGATGAGCACAACCGGAGCCTGATCCGGGGTGTGATCAGCGCCGGGAACACCAACTTCGGCGAGGCCTACTGCCTGGCGGGGGACATCATCTCCGCGAAATGCCAGGTCCCGCACATGTACAAGTTCGAACTGTTCGGCACGTCCGTGGACGTGTCGAAGGTCCAGGATGGATTGGAAGAGTTTTGGCGACACTGACCGAGATGCCCCCGGCAGAGCACCACAAGCGGCTCGACTATCACGCGCTCAACGCGATGCTGAACCTGTATGGCCCGGACGGCCAGATCCAGTTCGACAAGGACCGTGAAGCGGCGCGGGAGTACTTCCTCCAGCACGTCAACCCCAACACCGTCTTCTTCCACTCGCTGCGCGAGAAGATGGACTATCTCGTGGAGAACGAGTACTACGAGAAGAACGTGCTGGATCAGTACGACTTCTCCTTCATCGAGGACCTCTCCGAGCAGGCGTACGCGAAGAAGTTCCGGTTCCCCACGTTCCTGGGGGCCTTCAAGTACTACACCTCGTACACGCTGAAGACCTTCGACGGGAAGCGCTACCTGGAGCGTTTCGAGGACCGCGTGGTGATGGTCGCGCTGACCCTGGCGCGCGGCGATGAGGCGCTGGCCCGCCACCTGGTGGAGGAGATCCTCTCGGGTCGTTTCCAGCCGGCCACCCCGACGTTCCTCAACGCCGGCAAGGCGCAGCGCGGCGAGCTGGTCTCCTGCTTCCTGCTGCGCATCGAGGACAACATGGAGTCGATCGGCCGCTCGATCAACTCTGCGCTGCAGCTGTCCAAGCGCGGCGGTGGCGTGGCGCTGCTGCTGAGCAACCTGCGCGAGTACGGGGCGCCGATCAAGCAGATCGAAAATCAGTCCTCGGGCGTGATCCCGGTGATGAAGCTGCTGGAGGATTCGTTCTCCTACGCCAACCAGCTGGGTGCCCGCCAGGGCGCGGGCGCGGTGTACCTGCATGCCCACCACCCGGACATCCTGCGCTTTTTGGATACCAAGCGTGAGAACGCCGATGAGAAGATCCGCATCAAGACCCTCTCGCTGGGTGTGGTGATCCCCGACATCACCTTCGAGCTCGCGAAGAACAATGAACCGATGTACCTGTTCTCCCCGTACGACGTGGAGCGCGAGTACGGCAAGCCGTTCGCCGATGTGAACGTCTCGGAGCTCTACCGCGAGATGGTGGACAACCCGAACATCTCCAAGAAGAAGATCCGCGCCCGCGACTTCTTCCAGGTGCTCGCCGAGATCCAGTTCGAATCCGGCTACCCGTACATCATGTTCGAGGACACGGTGAACCGGGCGAACCCGATTCCGGGCAAGGTCACCCACTCGAACCTGTGCTCGGAGATCCTGCAGATCTCCACGCCTTCCACCATGAACGTGGACCTCAGCTACGACCAGCTGGGCCGGGACATCTCCTGCAACCTGGGCTCGCTGAACATCGCCAAGGCCATGGATTCCCCGGACTTCGCCCGCACCATCGAGACGGCGATCCGCGGCCTCACGGCGGTGTCGGACACCTCCGACATCGAGTCCGTGCCGACGATCGCCGAAGGCAACCGCAAGTCCCATGCGATCGGCCTGGGGCAGATGAATCTCCACGGCTACTTGGCGCGCGAGCGGATCCACTACGGCTCCGAGGAGGGCCTGGACTTCACGAACATGTACTTCTACGCGGTGACGTATCACGCGATCCTCGCGTCGATGCACATCGCGAAGGAGCGCGGGGAGACCTTCGACAACTTCGAGAACTCCGCGTACGGCACCGGCACGTACTTCGACAAGTACATCGATGAGGTCTGGGAGCCGCGCACCGAGCGGGTGCGGGAGCTGTTCGCGAACGCCGACGTGCACCTGCCCACCCAGGAGGACTGGAAGCAGCTGCGCGAGCAGGTGATGGAGCACGGCATGTACAACGCCTACCTGCAGGCGGTGCCGCCCACCGGCTCGATCAGCTACATCAACCACTCCACCTCCTCGATCCACCCGATCGTCTCCAAGATCGAGATCCGCAAGGAGGGCAAGATCGGGCGGGTGTACTACCCGGCGCCGTACATGACCAACGACAACCTCGAGTACTACGAGGATGCGTACGAGATCGGCTACGAGAAGATCATCGACACGTACGCCGAGGCCACGAAGCACGTGGATCAGGGTCTGTCGCTGACGCTGTTCTTCAAGGACACGGCGACCACGCGCGATGTGAACCGGGCGCAGATCTACGCCTGGCGTAAGGGCATCAAGACCCTGTACTACATCCGCCTGCGGCAGATGGCGATCCAGGGCACCGAGGTCGAGGGCTGCGTGAGCTGCATGCTCTGACTGGCACCCCCCATCGGCCGACGGCACCCCCACCGGCCGACACCAGGGCCCCGCAGCATCCCGGGAACGGGATGGTGCGGGGCCTTTGTCATCGCGGGGCGTCTTCTCCCGCCGCCTGCTCCGAGCGGTCGACGGAGAGGTCCGGTTCTGATGTGATGCGGCAGCCCGTGGGGTCGACCGCGGGGATGCCCGCGCGCGGGTCCCTCGGTGCCACCTCGTTCTCACTCCGCGCGCCGTCGGGGTCACGACCGGCTGGCCCGACGGCACCTACCGGCCCTGGGATTCCGTGCGGCGTGACGCGAGGGCGGCATTCCTGCATCGTGTGCACACTAAGGGCCTCATCTCGCCACCCCGCCCGAAGCCCGCCCTCACTCGTGAAACGGGCTCTTCGCAGATGAGGGTGTAGCGGTCGGTGGCGGGGTGGGCGAGTCGGTGCGGGGGTAGGCGTCGATGTCTCCCGATGATGGAAGTTCTGACGCTCGCGATCTGGAAGACCTCGACATGCCCCACGCTTCCTTCTCGTCCCTTGATCTCGATGCCTTCTGCGGCCTGGACGGGCTCGGCCTCACAGCCACCGGCCAGCGCATCGAGACGGGCCAGACAGCTCTGGAGTGCCGGGTCCTCGCGGAGGATCAGTGGTGCCATCGCTGCGGCCGGGCCGGAGTTCCTCGCGGCACGGTCCTCAGGCCTGACTCAGGTCATAGGGCCGGTGCAGGGGATATGCAGAATCACTCCAGACTCCGGTAGTAGGTTCCTACAGCATCTGTTCGGCAGCGCACCACAACCAGCGCGTGGGCTCTTGCCGCTATCACCCTGGAAGGGAAGTTTTGATGTTCGTAGGGAGAGCCTGGCGTTACTGTGTCCGCAAACCGGTGAAAACAGTCATCATCTTTGCTGTTCTGGCCATCATGGCCACCGTGGTTATGGCGGCAAGCGCCGTCACTCGTTCAGCCGACCACGTGTCGAACGAGATCGAAGCAAAGACTGGCCGCGGGTTCGTCCTGGAGAACAACCCCCAGCACAATCTCGGAACACCACGAGGCGCCGGCACCGTCAAACCCGCTGACATCGACAAACTCGCGGGGCTGGACGGCGTGGAGGCGCACGTGGCCCGGCAGAACGTCACCGCTGACCTCGTGGGCGCGAAAGTGCAGAAACTCGACCACGACGACTACGACAAACAGCGTGAAGAACAGTTCGGCAACGCCGTCAACGTGTGGGGTGTGAACAACAGCGAAATCGACAACAACTTCCGCAGCGGCACACTGAAACTCACCCAGGGCCGCCACCTAAGGCCGGACGACAAGAACAAAGCCGTCATCCATGAAGACCTCGCCAAAGCCAACAACCTCGGCGTGGGCAGCAAACTGACACTGAAGGGCAATAAGTACGACGTCGACAACGAACGCCAGTCCACAGAAGAGGTCACCACCGAAATTGTTGGCCTCGTATCCGGCGACAATCCCCGACCGGCAGCAACGCGCAATGAGCTTTTCGCCAACACCGTGTTCACCGACCTTGAAACCACACGCGCGCTGTACAAGTTCACGCCAGGCAACGAGATCTATCAGGACGCGAATTTCTTCATCAGCAACGACGCCGACCTCGACGAGGTCACTCAGGCCGCGAAGGAGCAGGGCATCGACTGGCAGAACTACCAGATCTCCCCATCGGCCCAGTACCTTTCGGGCATCACCGGAGCTGTTGACGGCATCAAGAGCATCATGCGCAACACCACCGTTGCCGCCACCATTTTCGCCGCCACGGTCGTGGCTCTGGTCCTGTTCCTGTGGCTGCGCGAACGCAACAGGGAAACCGGCACGCTGCTGTCGATCGGCGTGACTAAGACCAGCATCGCCGCACAGTACTTCACCGAAATGATTCTGATCGCCGTACCGGCGTTTATCGCCGCCTACTTCGCCGCCGGCCGATTCGCCCAATGGATGGGCGACACCACCCTAGCCAGTGTGAACAAGTCGGCAGCGCAGGACATGGCTCAGGCCGGCCAGTTCGGTGCTGACATGGAATCCTCCGCGTCAGCCCAAACACTGGAGAACCTGACTGTGGGCCTGACGTCTGGCTCGGTCATCCAAGCCGCAATTATCTGTGTTGCAGTCATCGCCTGTGTCGTTGCCATCACCACGGTGCCGATGATGCGCAAGAGCCCCCGCGAAATCCTGGTGGACGCCACATGAGCAGCCCATGGTCGCGCGCAATCCGATGCGTCACCCGCAAACCCACCCGCACCCTGCTCATGACGCTCATCATGACCGTGGTGTTCACAGCACTCGTCGCCCAATCCGGCGTTCGCTCCACCATGGCCGACGTCAAAAATGCCATCAACACCAACATCGGCGCCGGATTCACGGCGGTCGGGTCAACAGGTGAGCCCGGTAAACCGGGTGACGAGGTGGAGCCCGGCTCAGGTGAGGCACCTGGGGCGGGGGAGAGCCCGGCCGCCCAGCCGGGCGGCACCTCGCGAGAATCCGCGGGAATCGATCGGGAGGTGGCTGAGCGTTTAGCAGCCCTGCCCCAGGTGGCGCGGCACAGTCTTGAGGCGGCCTTCTTGGCCCGGCCCGAAGGTACGCAGCCGGTGCTGGGTGCCAGTGGAGTTCAGTTGGACCCACAGTTCGCAGGTGACGTCAGTGTGACCGGAACCAGCGATTCCTCGCTCAACCCCGCATTCCAGGGCAAGCTGTACCAGCTCGTCGAAGGGGAGCACGTGGGCGCGGACGAAGGTTTGCAGGCTGGTGCGGGCGGTGATGCAGGGAAGGCCGGCGCTGGGAAGGCCATCATCCACCGCGCGTTCGCTGATCACAACAAACTCGGCCTGGGAGATAAGCTCACGCTTAGCAACGAGGGTGACAAAGTCACGGTCACGGTTGCTGGCATCCTTGAAGGCAAAACAGACAACCCTACGGGCCTTCCGTCCGGGGCATCCGAGAACCACATTTTCATGGATCTTGCATCGGCGCAGAAGCTGGGCGCACCCCTGACTACGGGCCGCTATTTCACGCAGAACGCGCAGCAGCTGCCGGAGGCGCTCGCGGCTGCTGGGCGCATCGCACCGGAGCTGACGCTGGAGGACAATTCCGCACAGTTCGCACCCGTACTCCAGGCGATTTCTGGCGTGGACCGGCTGCTGGGAATCCTGCTGTTGGGCCTGTGCGTGGCCGGCGCGTGCATGCTTACACTGGTGAGCACTTTCTGGGCGCGCGGACGGATTCACGAAATCGGCATCCTTTTGTCTCTGGGTAAAAGCAAAGGCAATATACTGTCGCAGTTCGCAATTGAAGCGAGTATTTTCACCGGTGTGGCCGCAGTCATTGCCGCAGTGGCCGGGACGGTTCTTTCCACCCGGTTGGGGCAGGCGGTCTTCGCCCAGGTGGGTGGGGAGACGCTGTCGTCGATTCAGCCGAGCATGGGTGCCGGTCATGTTGGCCTGGCGTTGGTGTTGGGAGCCGCCATTGTTCTTATCGGAGTGTCTGTGGGAGTCCTGCCGCTCGTCATGCAGCGCCCCAAACGAATTCTTGCAAAACTCAGTTAGGAAACATCATGGCCATCATGCAGCTTGATCACGTCAACTTCAGCTACGCCAACTCTGTCAAGCGGGTGCTCAGCAACGTCACCTATCACTTCGAAGAGGGCACGTTCTACTCGATCGTCGGTTCGTCCGGTGCGGGCAAAACTACGATGTTGAACCTGCTGGCTGGACTCGATGCGCCCAGTCAGGGGACGGTTCGGTTTGGCGGCGATGATATTGCCGAAACCGGGTATACCCGCCACCGCAAAGACCAGATTGCGCTAGTGTTCCAGAACTACAACCTCATCGACTACCTGACACCTCTGGAGAACCTGCGCCTGGTCAACCCCAAGGCCAGCATTGACGACCTCACCCGGCTGGGCATTGATGCCGCTGCTGCGAAGAGGAATGTGCTTGCGCTGTCTGGTGGTCAGCAGCAGCGAGTGGCCATCGGCCGCGCGCTGGTTTCCTCCGCACCGGTCATCTTGGCCGATGAACCCACCGGCAACCTCGATGAGGAAACCGCCGAAGGAGTCATCGAGATTCTGCGGGATGCAGCCCATGAGAGGGGCAAGTGCGTCATCGTCGTCACCCACTCGAAACAGCTTGCACGATCAGCCGACGTCACACTGCGCCTAGAAAAGCGCAAACTGATCGAACGCAAAAAGGCCTGACGGACGAGATAGGGTTATGGACAACGCCTCGTCAATACAAAACGGTGGCGGCACTTCTTCAGGGCTCTTTTCGGTTCGTGGTGATGGGGAGCGTCGCGTCGTTGGCGTAACACGGCTCGTGGTCCTGTTGTGATGGGTGTTGTCAAGACATCCACATTCCAGGGGACCACGAGCCTGTGTATGAGGGTACTGGTTCGCAGCGGGATGCTGCGAGCACGATCTTCAACCTGCCCAACTACCGCGTCATCGACGCCGCCGACCTGCCCGATGGTGGCCGACGGGCGGTGGTCGTCTCGACCGTCCGGCCGGGCTGTCCGTCCTGCGGGGTGCTCGCGACGAAGGTCCATTCCAGCCGGTCACAGCGGGTTCGGGACATTCCCGGCTCTTCACAGATGGCGGTGTAGTTCGGTTCTGAATCCTCCGGTGTCCAGCAGCGATCGGATGACGTAGTGGGCGAGGTTGCGGTAGCCCAGCGCGGTGCCGCGGAGGTGCTCGAGCCGGCCGTTGATCGCCTCCGTGGGGCCGTTGCTGGTGCCGGGGTGGTCGAAGTAGGCCAGCACGTCCCCGGCCCGGTGTTTCAGGGTCCGGCCAAGGGTGATCAGCTCTTTGAGCTGCTTGGGTACTTCCTCGGTGAGGTCGTCGATCACTGCCTGCAGAGCCTTCTTTCCCGCGGCGCGGTCGGGGTGACGATACGCGGCGACGATGCGCTGGTAGAGCTTCGACCTCGACGTGCGCATCGCTGGCGAACGCGGCCCTCAGGCGGGTGGTCTGCTTGTCGGTGAGCAGGTCCGCTCCGGTGTGCAGTACTCGGCGGATTCCGTAGAGCGGGTCTGCGGACCGGCCACGATGACCGAGGGGTGCCTGCTGGACGCGTTGGCGGCTTTGATCGACCTTCTCGCCAGCCAACGCGACGACGTGGAACGGGTCCATCGCTGCGGTCGCCTCGGGTAGCTCCTCGGCGGTCGCGGTCTTGTAGCCGGAGAATCCGTCCATCGCAACGACCTCGACTCCGTCCCGGAACTCTGCGGTTTGAGCATCGAGCCAGGTCTTGAACACTTTCTTCGAACGTCCCGGAACCATGTCCAACAGTCTGGAGGGGCCGGTGCCGTCGCGGATCGGAGTCAGGTCGATGATGACGGTGACGTACTTGCTGCCCCGGCGGGTGTGGGACCACACGTGCTCGTCCACGCCTATCACGCGGACGCCGTCGAGCCGGGCGGGGTCGTTGATCAGCAGTTGCTGGCCAGTGGTCAAGATCGCGTCGTTGACGGTGTTCCAGGCAACGTCGAGACCGGTGGCGATACGAGCGACGGACATGCGATCGATGACTACGCCCTTGAGCGTCCACAGTGTTGCGTGCCGGGAGAGCACGGCACGGGGCCCGGCTGCGGCCGTGGTGTCCTGACGCCACACGCTGCGGCAGTCCGGGCACCGATGCCGGCGCACTCTGAGCTGCAACATCGTTGGTCGCCAACCCAGCGGGACGTGGGCCAGGCGCCGGATGACAGTTCCTCGGCAGACGCCCTGCTGACCGCACCGGTGGCACCAGTTGTCCGGTTCGATCACGCGACACTCCAGCACCGATCGGTGTGGCTCGATCCGCTGCCCGGTCACGGTCAGGCCCAGCCGGTCGAGCTGGCAGAACGTATCGAGATCGGGCGTGGTGAAGGTAGCGTGGAGCGCGTCGAGGTCTTCCAGATGGCGAGCTTAGGAACTTCCATCATCGGGAGACCTCGGCGCCTATCCCGGCACCGCCGCGCCGACGGTCCCTACACCCTCATCTGTGAAGAGCCGTGAAACGGTCAGCGCTGAGGTGTTCCGGCTGGTCAATGTGGAGCGGAAGAAGGCAGGGGTGTCTCCGCTGGAGCGCAACAGCACGTCGGACCGGATCGCAGTGGACTGGTCGGAGACCATGGCGCGGACCGGGGATTTCATGCATCGTCCGAACTTCACCTCGCAGTACCCGTCCGGGTGGCATGCCGCCCCGGGGAACATCCTCATGCGTAGTGCGGGATCCGGCTCGGCCACCGGGTTGGCTGCCGCGATGGTGCAGCAGTGGATGGGGTCTTCGAGGCACAGGCAGAACATCCTCGGGGCCAGCTATACCGACCTCGGTGTGGGCGTGGCGCAGAGCTCCAAGGGCTCCTGGTACGCGACGCAGAACTTCGCCGGGCACTGAGAATCTCGCCCGGTCGCGAGCGCTTCGCTCGGCACGGGAGGGATGGGGCACCGCTGCTGGATCAGGGGCGATGCCCCGGACCTTCCTTACGCCGACGCGTTCTCACGCTGGAGAATCCGCCGCACGTACGTGCCCGAGTAGCGCCGCACGCTGAGCGCGAAGTGCTTGGCACCCTCCAGGGCATAGCCATGGAACAGGGACCGCGGCCCCGAGTAGCGCATCATCTGCTTGTTCCAGGCGCGTTCCGCGGCGATGAAGCAGTGGATCTCGCATTCGGCGCAGAACGGCTTGGGATCCAGGGGGCAGAACACGCGCCGCGCCTCCCCGTAGGCGAGATGGTCGGAGCACTCCTGGCACAGGGTGGGCACACCGTGGGCCTGCACCCCGCGCAGCCCCGGATCGTCGTACACCCCGGCGGTCACCGCATGGGATTCGTGGGGCCGACGGGGGAGCGTGCGATGGTTCCCGTCGCAGTTCACGCGCACGAAGAACGCGAGCGTACGGATGTCCTCGCGAATCTCGGGACGCTGCACCTCGCGCAGATACCGCGGGCTGGGGCCGCGCTGACGATCCGCCCGCGCACGGTCCGCGGTGCGGGAGCGGACGGGAGGGGAGGCGGGATCGGGCAGCGGCGTAGCGGTCATGGCCGCATCCTAAACGCTTTTCACGACATCGGCCCGGGATGTGTCAGGTCGTCAGCTCGTGGGGTGTCCGACTGTTCCGGGGGGTGTGCCGGTGTCGTCCCGGCGCGCGAGCGCCGCCGTCAGCCCTGAACCTCGGCGGGGACGTTGGTCCCGCCATCGGCTGCGAAATCTCCCGGCCGCCACAACATGTCGTGTCGCGGGCGTGTCGCGACCCCTACATGTAGTGGACGCTTCCTAGCGTAAGCGTGACATCGAATGCGGTGGCCGCGACGGGCCCAGGCCCCGTCTGCTCTCCCTGCAGCGCCCGCAGCCTCATCCGCAGCACCTCACCAGGAGAGAACCCCATGACTGCCTCTGTCTCCGCGCGCCCTGCCCCCGAGACCGACGCTGCCGCCGCGCCGAACGCTATCGCCGGCACCCCGGCCCGCCGTCTGATCGACCCGGTCGCCACCGTCACCGAGTACACCTCGCGCGCGGACTGGCGGGTGAACGCGAACGCGAACCAGGGATACTCCGTGGGCGGCCTGATCCTCAACGCCGCCGGGAAGATGATGGCGAACTACTGGCTGGATGAGGTGTTCAGCCCCGAGGCCGGGCAGGCGCACCGCGAGGGCGACATCCACATCCATGACCTGGACATGCTCACCGGCTACTGCGCGGGTTGGAGCCTGCGCACCCTCCTGGAGGAGGGCTTCAACGGGGTGGCCGGCGCGATCGCCTCCCGCCCGCCGCAGCACTTCGGCTCCGCCTGCGGCCAGATCGTGAACTTCCTGGGCACGCTGCAGAACGAATGGGCCGGAGCGCAGGCCTTCTCCTCCTTCGACACCTATATGGCGCCGTTCGTGCGCAAGGACCAGCTGAGCTATGAGCAGGTGCGTCAGCACATGCAGGAGCTGATCCACAACCTCAACGTCCCCTCCCGCTGGGGCTCGCAGTGCCCGTTCACGAATCTCACCTTCGACTGGACCTGCCCTGAGGATCTGCGCGAGCAGTACGCCCTGATCGGCGGCGAGGTGTTCGAGGTCCCCTACGGCGAGCTGCAGGCGGAGATGGACCTCATCAACCGCGCCTACCTCGAGGTGATGATGGACGGGGATGCCGATGGCCGTGCCTTCACCTTCCCGATCCCCACCTACAACATCACCCCCGATTTCGACTGGGAGGGTGAGAACGTCGAGCGGCTGTTCGCGATGACCGCGAAGTACGGGCTGCCGTACTTCCAGAACTTCCTGAACTCGGACCTGGATCCGGGGATGATCCGCTCCATGTGCTGCCGCCTGCAGCTGGATCTGCGCGAGCTGCTCAAGCGCGGCAACGGCCTGTTCGGCTCCGCGGAGCTGACCGGATCGATCGGTGTGGTCACCGTGAACATGGCGCGGCTGGGCTACCTGCACGCCGGGGATGAACCGGCGCTGCTGGAGGCGCTGGATCATCTGCTGGAGCTGGGGCGGGAGACCCTGGAGCGGCGCCGCGCCACGGTGCAGGAGCTCATGGACGGCGGGCTGTACCCGTACACGAAGCGGTACATGGGCCACCTGAACAACCACTTCTCCACCCTCGGCGTGAACGGCATGAATGAGATGGTCCGCAACTTCACCGCCGACGCTCACGACCTCATGGACGATCACGGCCAGGCGATGTGCGTGCGGATCCTCGATCACATCCGCGAGCGCATGGTCGAGTACCAGGAGCTCACCGGGAACCTCTACAACCTCGAGGCCACCCCGGCGGAGGGCGCCACGTACCGGTTCGCGAAGGAGGACCGGGCGCGGTTCGCGGACATCCTCACCGCCGGCACGCCGCAGAACCCGTACTACACGAACTCCTCGCAGATCCCGGCCGGCGCCGCCGAGGATCCCTTCGAGGCGCTCGAGCGGCAGGAGGAGCTGCAGGGCAAGTACACCGGCGGTACCGTGCTGCACCTGTACATGAACGAGCAGGTCTCGAGCCCCGAGGCCTGCAAGGAGCTGGTGCGTCGCTCCCTGACCCGCTTCCGCCTGCCCTACCTGACGATCACGCCCACCTTCTCGATCTGCCCCGTGCACGGCTACCTGGCCGGTGAGCACCACGTGTGCGAGCGCTGTGGGGAGGTCTGCGAGGTGTGGACTCGCGTGATGGGCTACTTCCGGCCCGTGGCCTCGTTCAACATCGGCAAGAAGGGCGAGTACGCCGAACGCACCTTCTTCACCGAGCAGGCCGCGGCTGCGAGCACCGTCGAGCTGTGACGACCCTGCCGATCGCGCCGGACCCCGGGGTACGTGAGCGCCCCGGGGTCCGCCCCGTCGGCCGCACCCCCGGCCGCGCCGACGGCCGCGCCGACGGCCGTGCCCCGGTCAGCGCCGAGGACCTGCGGATCGCGGGGATCGTGCCGCTCAGCACCGTGGACTGGCCGGGGAAGCTCGCCGCGACCGTGTTCTGCCAGGGCTGCCCGTGGCGCTGCACCTACTGCCACAACACCGCGATCCTGGATGCCACCGCCCCCGGCACGGCATCGTTCGCGGACCTTGAGGCGCTGCTCGCCAGGCGCCGCGGGCTGCTCGATGCCGTGGTGTTCAGCGGGGGAGAAGCCACGATGCAGCACGCCCTCATCCCCGCCGCACAGCGGGTGCGGGAGGCCGGTTTCGCCGTCGGCCTGCACACCGGCGGCGCGTTCCCCACCCGGCTCAGCGGCCTGCTGGGTATCACGGCCGACGGGCAGCGCACCCACGCGCCGCTCCTGGACTGGGTGGGCTTCGATGTCAAAGCCGCGCCGACGGGGTACGACGACCTCGTGGGCCGCGCGAACGCCTGGGAGCGGGCCCACCGCTCCCTGGAGATGCTGCTCGCCTCCGGCGTGGAGCATGAGCTGCGCATGACCGTCACGCCGGCGCTGCTGGACCAGGTCACACAGGTGGTGGGGGCTGTGTCCCGCGCGGGCGGGCGCGCCCTCGTGCTGCAGCAGGCCCGACCGGACGGCGCTGCGGAGGACTTCGCCGCGCAGCTCACCGCACTGAAGGACTGGCCCGCTCGCTTCGCGGAGGTGGCCGAACAGGCCCGCACGGCCGGGGAGCGCTGCGGTGTGGAGGTCAGCTCGCGGGCGGGGTGACAGCGCCGTCGGCTGTCCCCACCGCCGGCGGCACATCGTGCTTTCCGTAGGTCATGCGCCGCAGCAGCTTCTCCGCCGGGCCGCGCATGCCGCGGGTGTGCAGCAGCCAGGCTAGCGGCAGGGACAGCAGCCACACCCCGATGGCGATCGCGATCGCCGCGGTGGTGCTCAGGTGCGGGCCGAGCCCCAGCCCCCAGCTGGCCATGAGCGGCACCAGCACCACGGACTGGAACAGGTAGAACGTCAGCGAGCGCTGCCCCACCGCGGCAATCACGCGTGCCAGCAGCGGCGGGGTCACGCCCGCTGGCGGCGCCGGATCCGCGGGGACGCCGACGGCGCGCGCAGCCGGGGTGAGCGCGAGCTGCTGCGCGGCCCGCTCGGCGCGCAAAGCCTTGCGCTCCTGCCGGGACATGGCGGCACGATCCGGGCCCCCATCGGCCACCTCGCTCGCGACCTCCGGCCGCCTCTCGAGCCGCTGGGCCAGCAGAGCGAACGCTGCCGCGTACCCGACGCCGCAGGCCACGCCGCCGAGCGTGTTCAAGGTCGCAAAGCCCCAGGATGCCTCGGGCGCCAGCGGGATGAGGCCCAGGATCAGCAGGGCATCGGGCAGGCCGGTCAGCCAGCCGATCGCGATGCCGCCGATCATGATGCGGCGCAGCGTGCGCACATGCCGCCACGGCTCCTCGAGCAGGCGATGCCGGGCGGCGATCCAGCCCAGCAGCAGCGGCAGCGGCACGGCCATCAGTGCGGAGGGCAGCAGGCTGGTGCCCCACATCAGCAGCCGCAGCCCCATGCCGGTCAGGTACGGGGAGGCGTAGGCCCAGTCGCGGAAGGTGTCATTTCCCCAGGCGGCCGGTCCCGTGGTGGGGGCAGCGGCCCCCTCGGGCGCGAACACCGTGAGCATGATGGCGCTGAGGATGCTGAACAGGGCGAAGATCGCGGAGATCCCGGCGAGAACGCAGACCCAGATGACCAGGGTGCGGGTGCGCCGACCGAAGAAGATCCACACCATCAGCAGGGCCGCGATCCCGTAGGCGCCGAGGATGTCGCCGTAGAACAGCAGCGCGGCATGCAGCAGCCCCAACAGCAGCATCGCCCAATGGCGCCGTCGCAGCATCACCCGCACCACCTGCGGAGAGATCCCACGACCCAGGCGCGAGCGGTGGAACTGCACCATCCCGTAGCCGAACAGGAAGGCGAACAGCGGCATCGCCCGATGGTCCACGGCGATCGTCATGACCGCCTGCACCGCGGTGTCCAGCGGCCCGTGTGCGGGCACATGCGGGGTCATCCCGACGGTGCCCTCCTGCCCCCACAGCAGCCACGAGACGTTCGCGATCGCGATGAGCACGAGCATCAGCCCGCGCGCGAGGTCGGGCGCGAGGGACCGCGCAGGGGCGGTGGACAGGGAGGTCTGCGCGGGCGGATCAGAGGGGGCGGGCTGGCGCTTCTACACATCTGACGCGGCCGAC
>NZ_JALLAL010000043.1:0-25004 GCF_023062615.1 Brachybacterium sp. Marseille-Q7125
ACCCTGAAGGTGCTCCTTCGACCTTGGAGAATTGGACCCTAAGTAAGCCCTATTCTTCCAGGTCAGGAGCACCTTTCCGCGTCTACGACCACCCCTCGGACACCTCAACGATGAAAGCCCGAGGCTATACGGGCACCCCGACCGCACCCCTGGCGACACCGTCCTGGAGGTCCGGGATCTCGAAGGGGAGGACGTCGGACCCGCCACCCTCACAGTAAGGGCTGGCGAGGTCGTCGCCATGAGCGGGCTCATCGGTGCCGGCCGCACAGAACTGGTGCGCATGATCTACGGAGCAGACCCCCATCACAGCGGGACCGTCGCGATCAACGGCCGACCCGTGCAGGTACGCCGACCCGCGCAAGCGATCGCCTCAGGAATCGCAATGGTCCCCGAGAGCCGCAAGGAACAGGCACTGTTCCTCGACCACTCCGTCGAGCAGAACATCTCCATCAGTACCCTCGGCTCCTACGCGACCACAGGCGTCCTCCGCAAGAGCGCGATTCGCACCTCGGTCCGCGCAGAGATGTCACGGCTGAACCTACGACAGAACGCGCTCGGACTCTCCGTCAGATCCTTGTCCGGAGGAAATCAGCAGAAGGCAGTCCTGGCCCGCTGGCTTATGGCCGACTCCGACTTGCTGATCCTCGACGAGCCCACTCGAGGCGTCGACATCGGCGCCAAACGGGAGATCTACGACGCGATCAACGCCCTCGCCGCAGAAGGCAAAGCCATCCTCGTCGTCTCCTCTGACCTGCCCGAAGCGATCGGGATCAGCGACCGTCTCTTCGTCATGCGCGCGGGGCGGATCGTCGCAGAGCTCGACTCGTCAACCACCTCCGAGACCGAAGTCATGTTCCACGCCACTGGCACCGCAGCCACGCCCGAAGGGGAAGCAGAATGACCACCACAGATACGAGCTCCACGACCACCGATCGTCAATCGTTCGACTTCGCCCGCTGGTGGGACCGCTACGGCATCCTCTTCGTGCTCATCGCACTCGTGCTGATCATGGCTGCGATCGCACCGAACTTCGCCTCGATGGACAACTTCTGGAACATCGCCCGCGCGATCTCCATCAACGCCATCCTTGCTGCAGGCATGACGTTCGTAATCATTACCGCCGGCATCGATCTGTCCGTCGGCTCGACCGTGGCCGTCGCCGGCGTCGTCAGCGTCATGGTCTCTATTACGGGTGTCCCTGCCCCTCTGGCGGTCCTTATCGGCATCCTCGCCGGAGCGATCGCCGGCCTCATCAACGGCATCCTCGTCGCCTACATGGCCCTCGCAGCCTTCATCGTGACGTTGGCGTCGATGACCTTTCTTCGCGGTCTCGCGTACACCCTGACGGGTGGACAGCCCATCGTCGACGGCAACCTGAACTTCCGAGCTCTGGGCAGCGGCAGCCTCCTCGGCATCCCGGCTCCCGTCATCGCCATGATCATCGTGTACCTAGTTGCCTGGTTCCTCCTTGAGAACACCACCTACGGACGGCACGTTTACGCCGTCGGTGGCAATCCCGAGGCCGCCCGTCTCGCCGGGGTCAACGTCAAGGCCGTTATCGCCTCCGTGTACGTGATCGCCGGTGCATGCGCGGGACTAGCAGGCCTCCTGTTCGCAGGCCGCGTCGTGTCCGCCCAACCAACTGCCGGTGAGGGCTACGAGCTCGACGCCATCGCCGCTGTCGTCCTCGGCGGTACCAGCCTCGCCGGCGGCAAGGGACGGATCGTCGGAACGTTCATCGGTGCCCTGATCCTCGGCGTGCTCACCACGGGCCTCATTCTGATGAACGTCCCCTTCTTCACTCAGCTGCTCGTCAAGGGAATCGTGATCGTCATAGCCGTGTCCATCGACAGCCTCAAGCAGAAGCGCATTAGCTTCGGCCGTCGACGCACCCAGCCTGCTGCAGCTTGAACCAAATGGCTACGCCCCACCCATCCATCCTGAAGGAGAACCAGTGACCGTCCGCATCAAGATCGCCGATCCCCTCAGCGGCAACAGGACCAAAGAACCCATCGTCTTCACCGTCCCCGGGTCTTATCCCGAACCGGTGTACACGGCCCGGACATCGCAGGGGGACGTTCTCGCCTGCCAACGCGTGAACGCTCGCTCCGACTCCTCCAGCACCACGTTCATCACCGTCGTCGACCTCCGCGGCGCCGAAACGCTCGAACTCGGCAATCCGTGGGAAGGCGAAGTGCCAGGAATCCGCACTCTCGACCCGATCGAAGACGATGCTTTCACCCGACTGGACACCGGGTACTTCGATCTGGAGATGTGCTCCGGCACCGCTGAAGGGGAAGGATCTTCGAAGTGGGGCCTGCGACACTTCAGCGCACACCACGAGGGTGTCGATCTCCTCGCCTCTGGCAACAACGCCATTGGCGGCTTCTACGGGCCCTTCTTCACCCCCGAAAACGGGCTGATCAACCCACCCGAACACACAACGGTCCAGATCGAGACCGTCGAACAGGGCCCCGTCCTTCACCACTACCGGATGCACGGCACCGTTCCTGACGGACTACTCGAAGAACTTCACGGAAAGTCCTTCCGCATTGACTGGGTCTTCACCTACGGAACGCCATTCTTCGAGCGCCACTACGACGTCGACAGCTTCCGCACCGTAATCAATGGACGGTCCATCGCGGACAAGATCACCGTCGGTGACGAATTCGAAGGCGGACCAGGCGAACTCGTCTTCGACCGCTTCGAATCACACCACAGCACCCGTTACCGCGCTGGCGATCCCTATGCGCAAGAACTCGTGACGATGGTCGAGGACACGCTTTCCACCAGCGGCAGCGACTCTGAGAAGTTCACGGAGATCCGGCACCAACTCGCCGATGGGATGGAGTCCGCCCATTGGGACCTGTACTGGAGGCTGTTCTGCGTTTGGGAGCAGGCGCTCCCCGACGATGAGATCTCTCGTCGGCTTGCGGTCGTACGCGAGCACTCGCACTACCTTGCAGACGCACCGGACCGACCGTGGGTCATCAGCGAGCGCCCTGTAGATGTCTCCGCCGTGCCCGACGCCACGATCTTCACGGGGGCAGTCCAGAAGTCGGCCGAGTTCCACTCCGAGAACGGTCGCACCATGGTTTGGTGGACGGGCAAGCCGTCCGGCGGATTCCAGATCGTTCAGCGCAAGGAGTCCGGTTGGGTCAATTGGGGGTCGAACACTGAGAACGAATGTCCTGAACTTCCGATCGGTGTGCCCATCAAGACCGCGTACGGCGACTTCGCCGATGCGTGGCATGTTGTCGCCGACCAGCTCGAGACCGAACCGGAAGTACGAGTCGCCACGAGCTGATGATCCTGGCGGCGCTCCCTGCTAGATTCTCTTCGCCTCGACCGACCACGGAACCTGAGAGCCTGCTTCCCCGCTCCAGACCGCATGATCGGAGCTCCGCGACGACCGCATGCCGCGTCGGGCAGCGCATCGGAGCAAGCGCCTCGCATTCGAGTTGCTCTGTGCGGGGCCTCGGCCTACGACTCAAGCCAAAGGGGCTCATCGCATTTGGCGGTGTAGCAGGGGTCTGAAGCCTCCGGTGTTGAGGAGGGGTCGGAGGATGTAGTGGGTGAGGTCGCGGAGGTCCAGCGCGGTGCCGCGGTGGTGTTCGAGGCGGCTGTTGGTGGCCTCTGTTGGGCCGTTGCTGGTGCCGGGTCGGTCGAAGTAGGACAGCACGTCCCCGGCCCGGTGTTTCAGAGTGCGGCCGAGTGTGATGACCTCGGTCAGCGAGGCTGGAACGTTGTCGGCGAGGTCTTGGATCAGGGCGGTGAGTTGCTGTTTGGCGGTAACGCGATCGGGATTGCGGTATGCCTGGACGATCCGCTGGTAGATGCCCCAGGTTGCCTCCGCTGCGGCGTGCTCTTCTGCGGCGAACACGATGTTCAGGCGGCCGCACTGGCGATCGGTCAGGAGATCTGCGCTGGTGCGGAGGAGTCGGTGGATCCTGTAGAGAGGATCCCCGGATCGGCCACGATGCCCGCAGGTGGTCTGCTGGATCCGTTGTCGGCAGCGGTCCTGTGCGTCATCGGCCTGGGCGAGGACGTGGGACGGATCCATCACCGCGACGGCCTGTGGGATCTCTTTCGCAGCGGCGGTCTTGAAACTGGTGAACCCGTCCATCGCCACGGTCTCGATCCGGTCGCGGAAGCCCTGTTCCTGCTGGTCGAGCCCGGTCTTGAGCACCTTCTTCGAACGGCCAGGGAGCATGTCTAGCAGCCTCGAGGCTCCGGTGCCATCGCGGACCGGGGTCAGGTCGATGATCACGGTGATGTACTTGCTACCGCCTGCGGTGTGGGACCAGACGTGCTCGTCCACGCCGAGGACCCGGACCCCCTCGAACCGGGCAGGATCGTTGATCAAAAGCTCGGAGCCGGTTTCGAAGGCAGCGTCGTTCACGGTGTGCCAGGCGGTGCCGAGGTTCTCGGCGACCCGCGCGATTGACATCCGGTCGATGACCGCGCTCTTGAGTGCCCAGAAGCCCGCGTCGCGCGACAGCTTCGTGCGGGACCCGGCAGTGGCTGTGGTGTCCTGACGCCACACGGTGCAGCAGTCCGGGCAGCGGTAGCGACGTAGTCTGACCTGCGGCATCGTCGGTCGCCAGTCGAGGGGACGTGCATGATCGTTCTGAGGGCCGTGCCGTGAGGAACTCCGGCCTGGCCGCAGCGATGGCACCACTGATCGTCCGCGAGGACCCGGCACTCCAGAACTGCCTGGCCCGTCTCGATGCGCTGGCCGGTGGCTGTGAGGCCGAGCCCGTCCAGGCCGCAGAAGGCATCGAGATCAGGAGACGAGAAGGTAGCGTGGGGCATGTAGAGGTGTTCCAGATGGCGAGTGTGAGAACTTCCATCATCGGGAGACCTCGACGTCTATCCCCGCACCAACGCGCCCACCCCGCCCCCGACCGCTACGCCCTCAACTGCGAAGAGCCGTCATAGATCTGTGTGCCTGCTGCATCGCTTGCATTCGATATGAACACGCATTACCACAGGGAGGCATTGTGATTTTTGGGAAAGATAAATCCTGTAGGCGCTGCGGTCAAATATGAACTCGCGCTCGTCAGCTGGAGCCAAAGAGGTTCAGGGCAGGACCTTCATGATATACGGCATTCCGACACGGTACCTCAACCATCAAGTCCGGTCAGTACAACGAGCAGCTCTCTTCCCCGGTACTCTGGCCACGCTCCCGCGAGCGACCCGAGGACACCAGGAGGAGCGATGACGACGCAGCGCAGAGCTCTCCTGATAGGAGGATCGATGGGCGTGCTGTCCCTGCTGACCGGCTGCGGCTTCCTGCGGCCCAGCATCGGAGCTGTGGAGGAAGCGATCATGGACGCCCCAGGGGTCACGGCCGTGGACCTCACCATCGGGCCCGGTGGGGGGCTCGGCAACAATGTGAGCGGCCGCATCACGTTCTCTGTCTCTGCTGACGAGCTGCCTGACGCTCTGGACGAGGCGTGGCGCCGAGGCGTGGAGGTGATCCACCGTATGGACAAGAACGCGGCGCGGTGGCCCGCCGATGGCGTCGTGGGAGTGACCGACGGGGCGGAGATGCCGGTGGGCGAGCTGCTCGACACCTCCGAGAACTCCTGGGTGTCGATGGGCCGCTTCTTCGAACTTTACGGCCTGGAGTAGATTCCCGCTCATCCAGCGCCCCGCGAGCAGCTCCCGGGGCACCGCGGCTCCTCCCTCAGCGGTCGGCGCGCTTCACATCCACCACGATGTCCTCGGCGACCGTAGTCCCGTCCCCGTAGTACTTCCCACGCATCCGCTCATCCTTCGCGGCGAGCATCGCATCATCGCCGTTGTTGCGCACCGTGCCGTAGTACCCGGAGTTCGGGTCGATGTTCCCGTTGCCATCGCGACGCACGGACTCGTGCGCCACATCCATCATGTCGCCTCCGAACCCGTCGGCGGGCTTCGGCGTCCCAAAACTGACGTCGTGCACATTCGGGGCCGGATTGCCTGACGGGTGCCGGGCCGAGGCCCCGTCCATATCCAGCGTCGGGACCACATCCCCGGGACGGAACCCTCCTCGCTCATGACTGACGTTCAGCACATCGGTGCGGGAATCGGCAGGCGTGAAGGTCTCCACCGGGGAGCCCACCGAGAACACATCAGTCACCTGGTAGCCACCCGGACCGTTGAACGAGGGATCATCCGCGAGCTGCGACGCCACCAGGCCACCCTGGGAGTGGCCGACGAAGGCCACCTGCGAGCCCGGCGGGATTCCCGCTTCCTCCATCGCCGCCTTCACGGCATTCGCGCCCGCGTTCTCCTTGCCGGCCATGGCATAGAGGTTGTTGTCCCAGCCAAAGGGCTGATTCTGCTGATCCCAGCCCGGAATGGGGTTCTTCAGCCCATCGTGCAAAGGCGCGCCCTGCGTGGGCGGCACATGCACCACATACCGCTCCACGCCGTCCGCACCCACCACCTTTTGAACGCGGATCTGGGCCTGATCCTCGGGCAGGTACTGTCGCGGAGGCTCCGTGCCGTCGATCGTTCTGCGGGTCTCATCGTTGTCCAGCAGCAGATCCGCGAGGCTGTCGGGGGCTTCCTGGTCCGGGATCGTGCGTGTCCCGAGCACCTCCACATCAGTGACGTGGCTGAGCGTGCCGTCCTCGACCATGTCGTTCACGAGACGCTCGGCGGCGACCTCCGCGAACGGCCGGTCCAGCTCCGCGATCAGGCGGTCGAACCGCTCCTTGGTCTGCTGGAACCACTCGTCGAGATCGTTCTTGCGGTCGGCGAACCAGTCCTTCGCGTCCTGGATCCGGTCGGACGTCCAGTCCTTCGCATCCTGGAAGCGGTCCTTCAGCCAGTCGCGAGCACCCTCCACCGCATCGCCGATGGCCTCACCGGCCTCCCGGGCACGATCACCGAGCCAGTCGATCCCGTCCCGCACCCCGTCCACGACCCCGCCGATGAGCTCGCCGAAGTCCGCGGCGGACCCGGGAGCGCCGGTGGCGGGCAGGCCGGGGCCGTCGGTCGCCCCGGAGGCGCGGTCCTGCTGATCGGCTTCCTCCTGCAGCAGCTGGGAGCGGGCGGTGAGATCAGCGGTGGCCTCGCGCATCCGGGCGGAGGGCCCACCGCTCCACTGCTGGAGGAACGCTTCCCTGTCCTCCCCCACCCAGCTCACGCCGCGCGTGATCGCATCCAGGCGCTGCTGGAGCTCATCCAGCTGGCGCGAGGCATCTCCCACGCGCCCCGCCTGGGTGCGCACCTGTTCCGGATCCATCCCGTAGAAGGTCATGCCGCCACCGCCTCGCCGCGCGCGAGCTGCACGCCCTCGGCCAGGAGCGGCAGCATCGTGGCCAGCACATCGCCACCCTCAACCCGGTGGATCGCCGTCGCGATCGGCTCATCTCCATCGGCCGCGTACAGTCCGTGCGCCCCCACGGTCCAGTGCCGCAGCAGGTGGAACAGCAGCGGTGGTGCCTCGCCGCCCTCCGCGGGGACGTGGAGGCTGATATCCAGCACCGCGCGGTCCCCGTCGGAGAGCAGCGCGTCGCGCAGCAACGGGGAGAGATCCTCTTGCGCGGCGATCGCGTCCTGGGCGCGGACCCCGCTCTCCCGGCGCGCGGCGATGGCCTGCTGCTGCTCGGGGCTGAGCGGGAGCCGGGTGCTCTCACTGCGGGCGGTCATCTGCGGCGGGGCCGCGAGTGGAGTGTCGGCGGGCAGCTGGGCTTCCAGCAGCGCCGCCGTCTGCGCCACCTCGATCTCCTCCCAGCGGTAGGTCCCCTCCGCGTCGGGGGTCAGAGTGATCGCTCCCTCACGGTCCACCACCACGGTCACCTCCCGACGCTCGGAGGCGGTGGTGACGCTGAGGGCCAGCACCGTGGGCGCGATGAGCGCACGATCCACGATGCGCTGCTGAGCCGCGTCGAGCGAGGAGGGGGCGAGCGCTGCGGCGTCGATGCGCGGCAGCCACGCCGGGTTCATGATCCTCGGCTCCTTCAGCCGCGCGAGCGAGAAGGACAAGGCGGCGGTGGGATCAGCGACGAACGACGTCATGGCGGCTCCTCGGCGTCGACTGCCTCGGAGAGCGGGGTGCCCGAGGTCACCCCCGACGGTATAGGAGCGCCCTGCCGTGGTCGATGGGGAGAACTCCCCTGTCGATTGAGCACCGCCCCCACTCTCGGCCGCTGCCGAGCGCGAGGGCGGTGCCGTGCGGTGCAGATCAGGCCCGTGCCACGCCGATCCGCACGGTGCCGCCGGTGACCTTCTCCTGGGCGTCGTGCGCGCCCTCCGCCGGGGCGGCAGGCACCTGGATATCCAGGGCCAGCACCTCGGCGGCGAGCAGCTCGCGGTGTGCGGCGACCGCCTCGGTGACGGTCGGGTCGCCGTCGACGGTGAGGTGGATGCGGTCGGAGATGTCCAGGCCGGCCTGCTTGCGGGCGGCCTGCACGGCGCGCACCACATCGCGGGCGATGCCCTCGGCCTCCAGTTCCGGGCTCAGCTGAGTATCGAGCACCAGGAAGTCCCCGCCGGCGAGCACGCCGATCGCGGCGCCCTGGTCCTGGGCGGCCTGACCGGCCACGAGGTCCAGGGTGTACTCGCCGTCGACGAGCTCAAGGCCGCCGGCGGTGACGGTGCCGTCCTCTGCCACGGACCAGTCCCCGGACTTCGCGCCCTTGATGACCTGCTGCACCTGCTTACCAAGCCGCGGCCCGGCCGCACGGGCGTTCACCTGGAGCTTCTGCTCCACACCCATGCCGCGGGCTTCCTCGCTGGTGACATCCAGCAGACGCACCTGCTTCACGTTCAGCTCATCGGCGATGATGCCGACGAAGGGCTCGAGCTGGGAGGGGTCACGGTGCACGACGGTCAGCTGCGCGAGCGGCTGACGGGCCCGGATGCCCTCCTTCTTGCGCAGCGCATTGCCGGCGGAGGCGACCATGCGCACCTGCTCCATCGCCATCACGAGCTCCTCATCCACCGGGAACTGCTCGGCATCGGGCCAGTCCTCAAGATGCACCGAGCGCCCACCGGTGAGACCCCGCCAGATCTCCTCGGTGACCATCGGCAGCAGCGGTGCGGCCACCCGCAGGGTCGCCTCGAGCACGGTGGAGAGCACATCGATGGCCTGCTCGGAGCCTTCCCAGAAGCGGTCGCGGGAACGCCGCACGTACCAGTTGGTGAGCATCTCCAGGTGCGCTTGGATGCTCGCGGCGGCGCCGGCGATGTCCAGGCCTTCCATGAGCTCGCGGGTTTCGCGGATCAGCATGCCGGTGCGCGAGAGCAGGTAGCGGTCCAGCACGTCGTCGACCCCGTCGGTCAGATGGCGCGTGCGTCCCTGGTAGCCGGCCGGCTGCCCGCTGGCGTCCTTCTCCCCGGCGGCGTTGGCGTACAGCGCCAGGAAGTACCACACGTTCCACAGCGGCAGTACGGTCTGGCGCACGGCGTCGCGGATCCGCGGCTCATCGACGATCAGGTTGCCGCCGCGCAGGATCGGGGAGGACATGAGGAACCAGCGCATCGCATCGGCGCCGTACGCGTCGTACATCTCGCGCACGTCCGGGTAGTTGCGCAGGGACTTGCTCATCTTGTTGCCGTCCTCGCCCAGCACGATGCCGTGGCAGATCACGCTCGAGAAGGCGGGGCGGTCGAACAGGGCGGTGGACAGCACGTGCATGACGTAGAACCAGCCGCGGGTCTGTCCGATGTACTCGACGATGAAGTCCGCGGGGTTGTGGGACTCGAACCAGTCGGTGTTCTCGAAGGGGTAGTGGACCTGCGCGAACGGCATGGAACCGGAGTCGAACCAGACGTCGAAGATCTCCTCGATGCGCCGCATCGTGGACGTGCCCGTCGGGTCGTCGGGGTTCGGGCGGGTCAGCTCGTCGATGTAGGGGCGGTGGAGGTTCACCTCGCCGTTCTCATCGCGCGGCAGCTCACCGAAATCCGCCTCGATCTCGGCGAGGGATCCGTAGACGTCGATGCGCGGGTGGTTCGGGTCATCGCTCTTCCACACCGGGATGGGGGTGCCCCAGTAGCGGTTGCGGGAGATCGCCCAGTCGCGGGCACCCTCGAGCCACGCCCCGAACTGGCCGTGCTGGACGTTGCCCGGCATCCAGGTGATCTGCTCGTTCAGCTCGAGCATGCGCTCGCGCTGATCGGCGACCTTCACGAACCAGGAGGAGACGGCCTTGTAGATCAGCGGGGTCCGGCAGCGCCAGCAGTGCGGGTAGGAGTGGACGTAGCTGGCTTCGCGCATGAGACGCCCGGAGGCACGCAGGATACGGATCAGCGGCAGGTTCGCCTCGAACACCTGCATCCCGGCGATCTCGTCGAGCGCGGTGCCACGGAAGTAGTCGAGGAACTGGGCGCCGTCGTCCACGGACACCACGACGGGGATGTCGTAGCGGGCATTGACCGCCTGGTCCTCTTCACCGTAGGCGGTGGCCTGGTGGACCACGCCGGTGCCGTCGGTGGTGGAGACATAGTCCGCGACGGTGATGATCCACGCGTTCTGCAGCCCCCAGCGCTCGCGGTCACGGGAATAGACGTCCCACAGCGGTTCATAGGCCACATGTTCGAGCTCGGTGCCGGTCAGGCGCCGCTCCCCGACGGCGGCGAGCACCGCTTCGGCATCCTCGTAGCCGAGCTCCTTGGCGAAGGAGCCGGCGAGGTCCTCGGCCAGCAGATAGGTGGACTCGCCGGCGGTGGATCCATCGGCCGCACCGAGCGGACCGGAGGGCACCAGGACGTATTGCACCGCGGGGCCGACGGCGAGTGAGAAGTTCGTGGGCAGCGTCCACGGTGTGGTGGTCCAGGCCAGGGCCTTGACGCCCTCCACCCCAAGCTCGCGGGCCTTCTCGCCGATCAGCGGGAAGGTGACCACGACGGTGGTGTCCTGGCGGTCCTGGTAGACGTCATCATCCATCCGCAGCTCATGGGCGGACAGCGGCGTCTGGTCCTTCCAGCAGTACGGCAGGACCTTGTAGCCCTCGTAGGCGCGGCCTTTGTCCCACAGGGTCTTGAAGGCCCACAGCACCGACTCCATGAACGGCAGGTCCAGGGTCTTGTAGTCGTTCTCGAAGTCCACCCAGCGGGCCTGGCGGGTGACGTAGTCCTGCCATTCCTGCGTGTACTTCAGCACGGAGGCACGGGCAGCGTTGTTGAACGCCTTGATGCCCATGTCCTCGATCTCAGACTTCTCCGTCAGGCCCAGCTCCCGCATGGCCTCGAGCTCGGCGGGCAGGCCGTGGGTGTCCCAGCCGAAGCGGCGCTCCACCTTCTTGCCGAGCATGGTCTGGAAGCGCGGGACGACGTCCTTGACGAATCCGGTGAGCAGGTGCCCGTAGTGCGGCAGGCCGTTGGCGAACGGCGGGCCGTCGTAGAAGGTGAACTCCTCGGCGTCCTGCCGCTGGGCGATGGACTCCAGGAAGGTGCCGTCAGCGATCCAGCGCTCGATGATGCGGGTCTCGAGCGCGGGCAGATCGGGCGAGGAGACCAGCGGGTCTCCGGACAGCGGGTACACCATGAGGGTTCCTCCGGGGACGACGGACGTGCAATGCCTATGCCTCCGAGGACGCGACGGATCGCGCGGTACCACCTCGGTTGGCCCGCCGTGGCGGGTCCCCTCGTTCCTCAGCTGTGACGGGCTGGTCCCGGCGGGTTCTACTGGGCGCTCTCCGCGCGGGGCGGAGCGGGCTGTTCTTCCCGCGGCTCACCGGTGATGGCCGGGTCAGTGCCGATGGGCGACAGTGTAGCCGCCGACGCCGGAAGGGGCAGCAGCGCCATGACGATGAGCACGATGGCGAGGCCGAGGAGGGCGAGCACGCCCAGCAGCCACGGCTCCCAGCGCGGCACGGGCAGCGCGGCGGCTGCGGCGAGAGCGGTGATCAGCAGGACCAGCAGGCCGCCGCCGATGCTCCTCCGTGCGGGGCCCTGCGGGAGGGCCGGGCCGACGGTGGGGCTCGGCGCTGCGTGCAGGTCGGGCGCGGTCTGCAGGTCGGGTGCGGTCTGCAGGTCGGGTGCGGTCTCGGGGCGGCTCATGCGTCCTCCTGGTCCTGCTCAGAAACACCGTGCTCTGTGTCGTCCTGCTCGGCAGCGTCCTGCTTTGCGGCCGGCTCCTCGAGGTCTACGGCGCCGACGTCGACAGACCCCCACACGCGCACGACGGGGTCCTCCGGCTGCCGCTGCACCTCAGGGCTGCGGGATCCGTGGAGGGTCACCGCCACGAGCCCGGGATCCTCCGGCAGGCGCACGGTGATCTGCCCGATCGGACGGTAGCAGTCGATGATCACTGGTTCCGGGACATCATCCGGACGCTGGGCGGAGGAGAGGGCGCGCAGCTGCTCGGCGCGCTGCGCGTCCAGGTCGCTGAGATCGATCAGTACGGGCCGATCCAGCTCCCCGAGCCCGGACGGACAGCTGTGGTAGCCATCCCGCTCGAGATCTGCGGTGGTGAGGACGAACGGTTCGGCGCTCGGGTCATGGGCGATGCGCAGCAGAGCTCCGCCGCTGAGCGCCCCACCGGCGGCCAGCAGCGCGGCGAGCAGCAGGATGCCGCTGCGCCTGCCCCGCGCCCCCAGGATGATGAGCATCGTTCCGCCGAGGGCGGCCGCGAGGGCGGTGCCGACGGTGACCGGGCCGGCCTGCGGCAGCACCGGGGCGTCCAGGCCCGGGGGCAGCAGGGTCGGCTGCACGTTCAGCAGCAGCACGGTGAGGGCGGTGACCGCGACCATCGCCGCGAGCACGGCGAGGATCGTGCGAGCAGAGGCTGCGGGCCGGCGGGGCTGGCGCGACCGAAAGGGCCGATGGGCGGCGCGCTCATGCCCGGCAGCGTGCGGACCGTCATGCTCCGGGCCCCGGCCCGCCGTGAACAGGCCGGAGAGCTCAAGGCTCGTGCGCCGTTCGGCGAGGAACGCGCTCAGCGCGGGCTCATCGAGCAGCTGAGCGCGGTGGGCGAGCAGAGCGAACATCGCCTCACGGCGGTCACGCGCCGCGGCACGGGCGGCGAGCCACAGCAGCACTCCTCCGCCCATCGCCAGGGCCAGACAGACCGCCAGCGCATTCGGGATCCAGTAGCCCAGGAAGCTCAGCCATACGTACAGCACGAGCACGAGCGGTACGGCAGCCACGAGGAGGAACAGGTACCGGGCGATCCGCGGCAAGTCGATCCACGGAATGGGTCCTCCCACAATGTTCCCATCGGCCCTTTGGCGCGGCAGCAGCAACGCTCCGAGCAGGTACAAGGGCACGCCGAGCCCGAGCGGAGTGAGCAGCAGGATCTGGGCCCGCACCATCGCACGCGGCACGCCCCAGGCGCGGGCGCACGCCGCGCACACGCCGACGAGCCAGCGGTCATCTCCCCGCAGCAGCACATGGGTGCGCCAGGCACGGTCCGCGACGGTGCGGGCCGTGCGCGGGGTGAGGGCGGCCTGCACGGTCCGCTCCGTCGCGGCGGTGGCGATTCTCGGCGATGTGGACATGGCTCCATCTTCGCTGAGCGGCGCGGTGATCGCGGGCGGGCAGAGCCCTGACCTGCCCCGGATCTGTCCCGGAGCGGTCCCGAAGGGCACCCGGAGCCGCCCCGGAATCCCCCGCTGACGCCCTGCGTCAGGGTGCTGCGCAGCGCACAATGGATTCATGCTCGATATCCCTGCCGCGTCGGCGGCTTCCTGGATGCGGCGTCGCGAGGACGCGGTGCTGACGGGCACGTGTGCTCTGCTCGCGGCGCGGCTGCGCCTGCCGGTGATTCTCGTGCGCGGGATCCTGCTGGCGGGCGCGGCGCTCGTGCCGCTGGGGACGCTGACGATGTTCGCGATGTGGACGCCGTGGCCCACGTGGTACGGCCAGCTGAGCCTCGGTGCGGCCCTCGTGCTGGGCTATGTGCTGCTGTGGTGGGTCACGCCGGATGATGCCGAGCAGGATCGGGCCCGGGCGCTGCAGGAGAGTTCCGCGGCGGTGCGCGGGACCCCCAGGGCTGTCGGCGCCACGTCTCCCGGCGCCGGGCGCCTCCCCGCCGTGCTGCGCTGGCTGGGGCTCGCGCTCGTGGTGACCATCGCGATGGCGGCGGCACTTCTGACCGTCATCTCCGATTTGGCGCGGATGCTGCTGCCGCCTACGTACCAGTCCTTCGCCACGGAGGGGCAGTATCTCGTGGTCCACTGGTCGGTGGCGGTGATGGCGGGGGCGGTGATGCTGGGTATCGCGCCGCTGCCGGATCTGGATCGTCAGCGCTGGTCGGGCCGCACCCAGGAGGTGCCGCGCGCGGCCCTCTCCGCGCTCGGCGCGGCGGTGGTGCTGCTCCTGCTGACACTGGTGTACGTCGCGCTGGCACTGCTGGGAACCGGCCCGGCCCTGGTGCTGCTGGCGGTGGGCCCGGCGATCCTCGGTGTGCTCGCGACGCTGCTGGTGCCGTGGGGACGGCGCCTGTGGAAAGGGATGCGAGAGGAGACGGCGCAGCGGGCTGTGGCGCAGCATCACCGGGAGACCTCCGCACATCTGCACGATTCGGTGCTGCAGACCCTCGTACTGCTGCAGAGGGCCGGGATGCCGGAGGAGGATATGCGGCGGCTGGCCCGACAGCAGGAGCGTGAGCTGCGGCACTGGCTGTATGCGGCTGATGCCGAGTCCGAGGATGCGCCGACAGATCTGCGCGCGGCCGTCGAGGCGCTGAGTGCCCAGGTGGAGGATGCGCACGGCGTGGCCGTGGACACGGTGATCGTGGGCGATGCGCAGCTCGAGGACGTCTCCCCTGCCCTGCTGGCGGCGCTGCGGGAGGCGCTGCTGAACGCGGTGCGCCATGCCGGCACCGGCGTCGGCGTGTTCGTGGAGATCCGGGAGGACGCGGTGGAGGCGTTCGTCCGCGATCGCGGCCCGGGCTTCGACCCGGCTGCAGTGCCGCCCGATCGGCTGGGGGTGCGCGAGTCGATCATCGGGCGGATGGAGCGCGCCGGCGGCAGCGCGACTGTCTCCGCCGCCCCGGGCGGCGGCACCGAGGTCGCACTGCATCTGCCCGGAGGTGGCCGATGAGCACGCCGACGTCCGGGGCTGCCCCGTTATCCGGATCGGAGTCCTCGTCGGGGCCGATCCGGGTGCTCGTCGTCGATGACCATCACCTGTTCGCCGCCGGGGTCGCCGGGGAGATCACCCGCACCGATCCGCAGATCACCGTGGTCGGGACTGCGTATGAGGTGACCGAGGCGGTACGGATGGCGCGCGAGCTGCTACCCGATGTGGTGCTGCTGGATGTGCATCTGCCCGGTGGCGCCGGCGGTGGGGGCGCCGAAGTCGCCGCCGCCCTCGACGGGCTGACCACCGCGCAGGGCGGACCCGTGCGGGCACTCGCCCTGAGCGTCTCCGATGCGGAGGAGGATGTGCTCGCGGTGATCCGCGCCGGCGCCCGCGGCTACGTCACCAAGGCGATCACGGCCGAGGATCTGGTCGATGCGCTGCATCGTGTGGTGGGCGGGGATGCGGTGTTCTCCCCGCGCCTGGCCGGTTTCGTGCTCGATGCGTTCCGCGGCTCAGTTTCGGTGGAGCCGACCGAGCTGGATCTGCTCACCCCGCGTGAGCAGGAGGTGATGCGGCTGATCGCCCGCGGCTACACGTACCGAGAAGCCGCCTCCTCGCTGTTCATCTCCGATCGGACAGTTGAGAGCCACGTCTCGAGCGTGCTGCGCAAGCTGCAGCTGTCGGACCGTCGGGAGCTCACCCGCTGGGCGCGCGACCGGCGCGTACTCTGACCCCCGGGCGCTACATCGCCCTGGACAGCATCGGTCAGGACAGCGCTCGACGCCCGACGACCAGGGCCGCCACGATCCCGAACTGGATCATGAGCCCCAGCAGCAGGGCAGGCCACAGTTGCAGCTGCGGCCCGACCAACAGCAGCACGAAGCAGGTGGTGATCGCGACCATTAGGCACAGCACCGAGACCGCCGCGCAGATCATCCGCGTGCAGGCGATGGCCCGTCGGCAGGGCTGCCGGGCGGGGGTATGCGCGCTGGACATGGCTCCACGATGTCCCGTCGGCCCCGGATTCCACCTCCGGCACCGTCCCGGATTCATCCCGGGATGAGGCGATGCACGCCGCGCGAGGCGAGGCTCACCCCGCAGGTCCCGGCTCCCCCGTGGAACACTGGTGTCTTGAGCGTTGCGCCCCCGCCGGGGGCGACCGAACCGGAAGGATGCAGGATGTCGCTGTTCGGAGAGCCCTTCACCGCCAAGTGCCTGAAGTCGGGCATCACTCTCGAGGTCGAGGAGGGGCAGTCCCTGCTGCAGGCGCTGTTGGACGCCGGCATCTCGATGGACTACTCGTGCGAGGGCGGCGTGTGCGGCACCTGCGTGGTTCCGCTGGTCTCCGGCGAGGTGGAGCATCTGGACGAGTTCCTCATGGAGGACGAGCACGACACGCAGATGACCACCTGCGTCTCCCGCGGCATCGGCGAGATCGAGATCGACATCTGATCCGCAGTACCCCGCGAGGCGGCACAGCACTCCGCGGAGCGGCTCAGTTCACCAGCGGGGACCGGCCACCGCCCAGGCGAGGGTCATGACGCTCATGATCGCCACCGCGGCGACGATCGCATGCCCCAGGGCGAGCATCGGTCCGGTCACCAGCAGCGCGAGCGTGCCCAGCACGGCGAGCGCCAGCAGCACCGCGAACAGCACCGGGCGGCCTGTGCTCGTCTCCTCGACGACGATGGGACGGCGGGCCGGATCGTGCGGGGTGACGGTCACGGGAACCTCCTCGGATCGGTGCTGCTGATCGGCACTGCTGCCATTGCTGTCCCGCAGGGGTGCGGGTGATGACATTGATCCTGTCGAGTTCGCGCGGGTGGGACATCCGGCGAGGGGATGAATCCTCGTCGAGCCGTATCCGCCCTTGGTCGTAGTCCTCAGTCGCCGGTGCTCAATGACCGGTCTCAGCACCCGGTGCTCAGCTGCGCTCCGCCTCCGGCAGCATGTCAGCCTCCCGGGCGGCGAGGCGCGCGAAGACACCGTCCGCAGCGAGCAACTCGTCATAGGGGCCGCGCTCCACGATCCTCCCGCGCTCGAGCACGAGGATCTGGTCGGCGTGGCGGATGGTGGAGAGCCGATGCGCGATCGACACGGTGGTGCGGCCGTGGGAGACGGCCTCGAGCGCCCCGGCCATAGCACGCTCGGTCGCGGTGTCCAGCGCTGAGGTGGCCTCATCGAGCAGCAGCACCAGCGGGTCGCGCAGGATCGTGCGGGCGAGCGCCAGGCGCTGCTTCTCCCCGCCGGAGAAGCGGTAGCCCCGCTCCCCCACCACCGTGTCATAGCCGTCGGGCAGGGCGGCGATGTGGTCGTGGATCTGAGCGATCCGAGCCGCGGCTTCGAGCTCGTCGTCCGTGGCATCCGGCCGGGCGAAGCGCAAGTTCTCGGCGATCGTGGCGTGCAGCAGGAACGTCTCCTGGGTGACGACGCCGATGCACGCGGCGAGGGATTCGAGGGTGACCTCGCGCAGGTCATACCCGTCCAGGGTGATCGCGCCGGCATCAGGGTCATACAGCCGCGCCATGAGATAGCCGGTGGTCGTCTTACCGGAACCGGTCGCGCCGACGAGCGCGGTGTGGGTGCCGGGCGGCACCGTGAAGTCCACGTCCGCAAGCGCTGGCCCGTCGGCCCCCGGGTAGGTGAAGGTCACGTGTGCGAAGTGCACCTTGCCGCGCACCGCCGCGGGGTCGAGCACCCGCGCACCGGGGGCGTCGGTGATGGTGATCGGCGCATCGAGATACTCGAACACCCGGGTGAACAGGGCCAGCGACGCGGAGACCTGATTGGCGACCCGCAGCAGGTTGTTCGTGTTCGGCATCAGTGCGGACTGCAGGGCGACGAACGCCACGAGGGTGCCGATGGTGATGCGGGAGTCCGCCTCCTGAAACAGCAGCATGCCGCCCAGCAGGTAGGTGAGCGCCGGGATGATCGCCATGAGCGCCGTGAACAGCGCGACCACCCAGCGCCCGGCGACCTCGGAGGCGACCTCGAGGTCGGCGAGCTCGCGGGACCGCCCGGTGAAGGCGTCGTTGAGGGCGCGGGTCTGCCCCATGGTGGTGCCCAGCAGGATCCCGGAGACGGACAGAGATTCCTGGATCGAGGAGTTCAGGTCCGCGGCTTTCTCCTGGCGGCGCTTGACGATCGCGCGGCGGCGCCGGGCCACCCGGCGGTTCAGCCACACGGCGAGCGGCACCACCGCCACGGAGAACAGGGTGAGGCGCCAGTCCATGGCGAGCATCGCGACGATCGCCATGAGTATCGCGGCGCTCGAGGAGACGATCTGGGTCATCACCGAGGTGATGACCGCCTGCATGGAGCCGATGTCCGACAGGATCCGCGACTGCAGCTCCCCGGTACGGGTGCGGGTGAAGAACCCCAGACCCATGCGCTGCAGGTGCGTGTGGACGCTGACGCGCAGGTCATGCATCACCGCCTGGCCCACCCGGGTGGACAGCACCGACTGGGTGACGTTCAAGGCGGTGGTGCCGGCGGTCGCGGCGATGAGCCCGGCCACGCACCACAGCAGCAGGGTCACGCGCTGCTCGGGGAGGGCGACGTCGACGATCTCGCGGATCAGGAACGGGGAGATGATGCCGACGACGGCGCTGCCCACGATGAGCGCGAACACCATCGCGAGCGTGCCGCGGTAGGGACGGAACAGCCCCAGGATGCGCCGCACGTCGGCGCCGCGCACGGCGTCCTTGGCCTCCTGCCGGCTGAGCGTCTCCAGGTTCGGTCCCGGCCGCATCCCGCTGCTCCGCCGCGGCTCAGAGGCCCTGGTGGCGGGCCACGCGGTGGGCCGCGGCCTGGGCGAGGGGCCGCACAGTGATGAGGTCGAGGTTCACGTGATGCGGGGCATTCAGGGCATAGGAGATGACGTCCGCGCAGTCCTCGGCGGTCAGCGGCTGCTCGACCCCGTCGTAGACGGCATCAGCCTTCTCCTGATCCCCCAGGCGCACGAGGGAGAACTCCTCGGTGCGCACCATGCCCGGGGCAACCTCGATGACGCGGATCGGCTCCCCGTTCAGCTCCAGGCGCGCGGCGGCGGCGAGCATATGCTCTCCGGCCTTCGCGGCGTTGTATCCGGAGCCGCCCGGGTACGGCTCGTGCCCGGCGACGGACGTGACGTACAGCAGGTCCCCGCGGCCGCTCTCCCGCAGCGCGGGCAGCAGGGCGCGGGTGACGCGCACGGCGCCCAGCACGTTGATGTCATACATCCGCTGCCACTTTTCGAGGTCCGCTTCCGCAACAGGATCCACGCCGAGCGCCCCACCGGCCACATGCACGACGGCATTCAGCTCCGGCCCGAATAGCTCCACACTCCGCGCGACCAGGCGATTCACGGACTCATCGGAGGTCACATCCACCGCCAGGACCTCGCAACCGATCTCCGCCGCCAGCGCATCCAGACGCTCCTGACGCCGCGACACAGCCAGCACCCGCCACCCGTCGGCCACGAGGCGCTGCGCCGTGGCGCGGCCGATGCCAGATGTGGCGCCGGTGACGATGGCGGTGAGCGGGGCGGGGGCGGAGGCAGCAGCGGTGTTCATGGCGTTGAGCTTACGGCCGATGGGGACACGCCTGGACGGTCACGGTCGCTGTTCGCGCGGGCGGGCGGCAGGGATAATGGCTACGGATCCGCGCATCCGGGCAGCCGGGGCGCGCAGGCACCCGCCGGAGGAGGACCATGCCCCGCTCGTACGCGACCGTCGGCCAGATGCTCACCTACGGGGTGGACCGCTCGGCCGCCTCCCCGGACCTGGGGGACGGCCGCGATCGTCAGCTCCGGGTGGAGGTGCTGCTGCGGCACATGCTCGAGTTCGTGCTGATGTCCCCGCGCTCGCGTGATGCCTTCCTGACCGCGGTCGCTCGCACCGAGCGCACCACCGGGTCGATCACTGCCGGCCCACGCCTGCGCCGCACCTCCCCGGATCTCACCGCGGAGCTGCTGCCTCCGGCCGGTCAGGACGGCGGCTCGGCGCGGCTGGGGATCGCGTTGCGCGTGGGCGGGCCGTTCTCCGTGCCGCAGCTGCAGAAGATGCGTGGCGCGCTCGGATCCTCGCCTGATCATCTGCTGGTCGCGATCGCACGCCGCACGGATCGGGCGGAGCTCACCGGGGAGGTGCCGCCGGGGGTGATCGCCACCAGCTGGGCGCGGCTGGGAAGGCGGATGCCGAAGAAGGACCCGGGGCATGCGCACCTGTGGGAGACCCTTGCCGAGGTGGGAGAAAATGCGGGCCGGCCGGTCGTGCAGTTCCCGGTGGATGCACGCAAGCTGCTCACCAAGACCTCCACCGCCCGGGACTTCCGTGCCCACCTTGATGTCATGCACCACGCCTGCCGCAGCCTGCTGGGCAGCAGCCCGCATTTCTCGACCCGGCGCGGGCAGACCGACGCCCACCTGCAGATGGGGGTGGGGCGCGGTCGCACTGGTCTGGAGTTCGGTGAGGTGATCGACGGGACGCCCGTGCATTTCCTGCGAGCCGGGGCGGATCCGGTACCGCTGGGCATCGGCCGCATCAGCACCGAGGCAGACCACGCGGCCGCAAAGGAGCGTCTGACAATGCTGGCCCGCCGCAGCGCCTGGCGCACCGAAGGCGGCACCCCGCCGTCGGCCAGGGAGCTGATCGGCGATGCCGCCACCCCGGAGCTGGAAGGGGCGCGCCTGCTGCTGTGGGCGGTGCTGAACCCGATGCTGCTGCGCGATCGCGGCTTCGACCTCGCCCCGGCGCGGCGGCAACCGGCGCTCACGGCCACGACCATGGGGCTGCGGGTTCTCCAGCACGGAGATGACTCCGGCACCGAGTACCGCATCTGGGTGGGCGGAGACCGCGACTGGAAGAACCTCATCCCGCGCGTGACCCGTGAGGAGACGCCGCAGCGGCCCGCGGAGACCTACGCGGTCGCACCGCGCAAGAGCCAGTCCACCGCGGACTTCGTGTGGGAGGTGCACCGCGCCCTGCGGTCACTGACGATCCCGTGACAGCCGGAAGCATCCTTCCGCCATGACCGTGTCACCATCTCCCGCTGCCATCGCCCTCGGGGCCGCGCTGCGGGACGCCCGCAAGCAGGCAGGGCTCACCCAACTGCAGCTCGCCGAGCTCGCGGGGCTCTCGGATCGGACCGTGCGGGAGATCGAGAAGGGCAGCGGCTCACCCGGCCTGGCAGCCGTGCTCACCGTGGCCGATGTCCTAGGGATGCGCTTGGAGCTGCGGTCATGACGACCTTCGAGCTGAGCACGCTGCGACACATCCAGCGCGCTGACGTCTACAAGGCCGGAGAACGCACCGCTCTGCTCGAGCGTGATCCCACCGGTGCCGTGACCTTCTCCTACCGGGAGGGCTACAGCGGCCCCGCCGTGGCGTCGACCTTGCCGGTCACCGCCGATCGTGTCACGACCCCGGGCGGAGGCCTGCCGCCGTTCTTCGCCGGCCTGCTTCCTGAGGGCCATCGGCTCACGGTGCTGCGCCGAGCGGTCAAGACCTCACCCGACGATGAGCTGAGCCTGCTGCTGGCTGTCGGCGCCGACACACCGGGAGACGTGCAGGTGGTTCCCGCCGGGGAGCAGCCCACCGACCCCCCACCCCTCGCCGCTACGAGTCCCGCGCACCTTGATCTACGTGCTCTGACCGGCGCACCGCATCATCGAGGACGTGCACGGCGTGCAGGGGCTGCTGATCACGCGCTTCGATCGCGAGGTCGCTCCGGACGGGACCGTGCGGCGCTTCGCCATGGAAGACGGGGCGCAGGTGCTCGGGGTGCTTCCGGCTCAGAAGTATGCGCTCAGCAGCGAGGAGGTCACGCGGGCGCTCGCAGCGCAGACCTCTGCCCCACGGATCGCCGCCCGAGCGCTGTATCTGCAGTTTCTCTTCGCCTAGCTTACGGGCAACGGGGATCTGCATGCCAAAAACCTGGCTGTCCTGCAGGAACCGTCCGGACGTTGGGGCCTCTCCCCGATCTACGACATCCCCTCGACCGTGGTCTATCGGGATATGACGATGGCGCTCACCATCGACGGGCGGGATAGACGACTGCACCGACGGCACTGGGACGCCTTCGCTGCGGCGATCGCGTTGCCCGCGCGGGCAGCATCGAGCGCAATAGATCTTGCCCTGCGGGCATCAGCGAGCATCGACCTGTCGGCGTTGGGTTTCACGGGGTCACTCCTGTACGGCGCAGAGCGCGAGCTGCGCATGCGCCGCACCGTCCTCGAGCTCTGACCTCGCGCTAAGCCCTCACCCCGCCGTTGCACTGACCCCACCCGCGGCACTGACCCCACCCGCGATTCGGCCTTTTTGTACCACCTGGTGGCTCAGAAACGCCGAATCGTCGGTACAGAACGGCGGATCCGGTCCGCGCGACAATGGTCCACATGGACTCTCATGACTCCCTCGCCGCCGACGTCCCCGACATCCCCGCACCTGCCGCGGACGTGCTGAGCGGCCAGTACAAGGTGCGCGGCGGCAAACTGGTGTCGGTCGACGTGACCACCCGCGAGGACCAGATCGCGACCGCGCACGTCTACGGCGATTTCTTCCTCGAGCCCGATGAAGCGCTCGAGGATCTGAACGCCGCTCTCGTGGGCATGCCCGTCGGCGCCACCGCCGCTGAGCTTGCCGACGCGATCACCGCGCGGCTCAAGGCCCGGCCAGAGCCGGTGGAGATGATCGGCTTTGACGCAGATGCCGTCGCGATCGCGACCCGTCGCGCGCTCGGGCATGCCACGAGCTGGGATGACCTGTCCTTCGAGGTGATCGGCCCGCGGGTGCTGCCGCCGGTGATGCATGTGGCGCTCGATGAGGTGATTCCCCGCGAGGTGCTGGCCGGGCGGCGCGGGCCTACCTTCCGCATCTGGGACTGGGACTCACCTCTGGTGGTGATCGGCTCCTATCAGTCGCTGCGCAATGAGATCGACGCGGAGGGCGCGGAGCGGCACGGCATCGGGGTGGTGCGCCGCATCACCGGCGGCGGCGCGATGTTCATGGAGGCCGGCAACTGCATCACCTACTCCCTCGTCGTGCCCACCTCACTCGTGGAGGGGCTCTCCTTCGAGCAGGCGTACGCCTACCTGGACGACTGGGTGATGGGGGCGCTCGCCGAGATCGGGGTGAAGGCCCACTATGTGCCGCTGAACGACATCGCCTCCGAGCAGGGGAAGATCGGCGGCGCGGCGCAGCGTCGCTTCGCCGGCGGGGTGCTGCTGCACCACGTGACGATGAGCTACGACATCGACGCTGACAAGATGTTGGAGGTGCTGCGGATCGGCCGGGAGAAGCTCTCCGACAAGGGCACCAAGAGCGCGAACAAGCGGGTGGATCCGATGCGTTCGCAGACCGGTCTGGCGCGCGAGCAGATCATCGACGGCTTCCTCGAGTACTTCCGTGCCCGGTACGACACGACGCCCTCCGACTACACCGAGGAGGAGCTCGCGGCGGCCCGGGAGCTGGTGGAGACGAAGTTCGGCACCGAGGAGTGGACCCGCCGGGTGCCCTGAGCGCGCCAGGATGCGCCGCGCGAGCTGTGGTGCGGGCACGGGCAGCACGGAGCCCCGGGGCCATCCATCCCCGGGGCTCCGCTCATCCACGGCTTCAGATCAGAAGGTGCCGGGATGCTCCTTCCCGCCGTCGGTCAGGGTGTGCTCGCGCGAGTCGACGCTCTGATCATTCGCGGTGGACTCATCGCCCTCGAGGCGACCGGTCTGGGTCACCACCAGGTAGTTGTGCAGGCGGCCCAGGCGGGTGTCTCCGTCACCGAAGTTGAGGTTCGCCACGAGCTGGGTCTCCCCCACCTCGATGGGGTTGGACAGGACGACCTCGAAGGTGCGGGTGGAGGTCTCCGGATCGAAGCCGAGGTCACGGGCGTAGGCGCCGTTGAACCAGCCGGGAGTGATCAGGCGGTCCACGCCCTCGGGGCCGGAGTCGGTGCGCACCTCGAGGCGGAAGGTCACCAGCGGGAACTCCCCGTAGTAGCGCTTCGCGCCGTTGTTGGTGATCCGCAGGGCGACCAGGCCCGCGAACCCGTCGGCCTTGGCGGCGGAGACGGTGAAATGCGGGACGAGGTCCAGGGCGGGCTTTTCGGGAGCGGGCTCCGCGGCGAGCGCGGCCTGCGGGGCGAGGGCGAGGGCGCTAAGACCCAGCAGGGATCCGGCGAGCGCGGCGCGGCGGGTGGGCTGATGCGTGGTCATGGGTTTCTCCTCAGGGAAAGGCGGTGCGGCTCAGGGGCGGTGGGAGTCGGCGGGGTTCGCGTAGGTGTTCACGCGCACCTCGTTCTTCACCGGGACGAAGGCCCGCCACGCGGTGGGGGTGGACCAGGTGCCGTTGGCCTTGCATCGCTGCTGGGTTCCGGTCATGGAGACGGTGCGGAAGCCGTAGGTGGCCTCGCCGGTGTGGCCGGCAGGGATCTCGTAGGGGCCGATGGTTTGGCCGACCTGCCAGGACAGGGAGTAGGAGGCCTCGGCGCCGACGGTGGTGGCCAGCGAGTAGGCGATGCCAGCGTTGATGCTGCCCTTGTCGCCGCTGCCGGTGCCGCCGAGGTTCGCGTCGACCTTCTCGGTGCGCGAGCCGTTGACGGTCAGGGAGATGGTCTGGCTGCGGGAAGTCTCCTGCGTCAGCGGGATGGGGCTGTCGGTCTCGTTGGTGGTGGAGACGGTGCCGACGGGGCTGAAGTCGTCGGTGACCTTGTAGATGACGGTGCGGTAGTCCTCGTGGGCGTTGCACACGGGCTTGGGGTTGAGGATGCTCGCCTTGAGGTGGTCGGACTTCCGGTAGGTGTCCACCAGGGGGAGGCTGGCGTTGTTCTCCGGGGTCTCCGGGCCGTGCTCCTCGACGGTCTCTGCCGCGGCGGGTCCGGCGAAGGCGGCCGCGAGAAGGGGCTTGTCAATCCCTGTGTGTAAGGGGTGTGATGCGGGTTACAGGTAGGGTTCGATTCGTTCGGGGTAGACGAGGGCGAGTTGGCCGAGGGCGGCCTTCCAGTTCGTGGTTACCGATCCTTCGATGAGGCGTCCGGGGGCTCGGCGTTCAGCGGCGGGTAGG
>NZ_JALLAL010000044.1:0-24374 GCF_023062615.1 Brachybacterium sp. Marseille-Q7125
CCCCCCCGCCCACGGCCCCCCCCCCACCGGCCCAGCCCCGGGGCCGGGGCCCGGCGGGGGCGGGGGCAGAGGGGCCGAGGGGCCCATTACCGGGGGGGCCGGGAGGCCTCCCCCGGTCTGCGCCCGGTGACCGCCCGGGCCTGCCCCCCCCCGCCGCCCCCGCCAGCTGTCCTCCCTGCCCCGCCGGCCCCTCAGACCCCCGCCCCGGGCGACACGAAGAGCAGCTGGAGGTGGGTGAGCAGCGGCCGGGCAGCGGGTTCCGCGGCCTGCACCACGGCACGCATGAGGCGCAGCAGACCCAGGACCATGAGAAGCACGAGCCCGAGGACCACCCCGGGGATGGGCGGCCCGGTCAGCGCCGCAATGCCCAGACCGATCAGCTGGGCGAGCAGCAGCACGACCAAGCCCAGCAGCATCGGGGGCGGGAGAGCGACACGATGCACCTGGTCAGGGTGGCCCTGGGTCGGTCTCAGCCCGCCGGGGTGGTCACCCGTTCGTGCGTCCAGCTCTCGCTGCGCCGTTTGTAGGCGATGCGCGTGTGCTGGCGGTCCTCCCGTGCCTGGAGGAACTCGATGCTCTCCGGCTGCAGCGCGTACACCTGCCAGTCGAGGTTCGGGCGCCCGTCATAGGTGGGGCGCGCCTGCCAGTCGGTCTGGGAGGTCTGCTCGTCGAGCGCCGTGATGCTCCCGCGCACCTCGACCTGTCGGCCGCTCTCGCGCCAGAAGAACAGCATCGCCGCGTGCGGGTCCGCAGCGAGCTGGGCGCCCTTGCGGGACGTGCGATGGGTGGAGACGTGCAGGCCATGCTCGTCGACGTCCTTGAGGATGAGGGTGCGGCTGCGCGGAGCGCCATCCGGGCCGACGGTCACGAACGTCATGGCATGAGGCTGCCTCGCACCCGCTGCGATCGCGTCCTCGAGCCAGGCGAGGAACAGCTCGAGCGGATCCTCCGGAACCCGGTCCGGGTCCAGGACAGGCAGGTCAGGTGGGAATCCGGGCAGGACGCGGAGGCGAGCGGCGAGATCGGTCATACCTCCTTCCTATCACCACCGGACATCTCCGGTGATCTCCGCTGGCGGCCCTCCTGCGTTCCAGCTGCGCTCTGCTGGACAGCTTTGTTCTGACAGACAGCTGCGTTCTCGCGCACAGCGGCGTTCTAGCGCACAGCGGCGCCCGTTACCCGTCGGACACTCCATCCCGTCCAGCACGTGGACAGCGTGAGACGGGGCGTGGACGCGTAGCTATCGTGCCGCACATCGGGCAGCGATCCTGCTCGTCACCCCTGCTCACGGGCCACACCCCGGCCCACGGGCACCCCGCGACGGTGCCGTCGCCACCCCTGTCGGCGCCATCGAAGCTCGTCGCCGACCCCGGTGACGGGACGCACGCCATCCCCGTCGGCCGCATCACCCCAGCGCGTCGGCTCCTCCCCGCCCCGCGCGGGATGTCCCCCGGAGGCCTCCTCGTGAGCTCATCGACACCCACCGCTCCCGCCGCCCAGAGCGCCGACCGCGGCGCCTTCCCCGGCCGCCTCGCCTTCATCTTCGCGGCCATCGGCTCCGCCGTGGGCCTGGGGAACATCTGGCGGTTCCCCGCCGTCGCGTACGAGAACGGCGGCGGCGCGTTCATCCTCCCGTACCTCGTGGCGCTGCTGACCGCCGGCATCCCGCTGCTGTTCCTGGACTACGCGATCGGGCACCGCTGGCGCGGCTCGGCCCCGATGGCCTGGCGCCGTCTGTCGCGCTGGACCGAGTTCATCGGCTGGTGGCAGGTGCTGATCTCCCTGATCATCGCCCTGTATTACGCGCTGATCCTGGCGTGGTCCACGAACTACACGATCTTCTCCCTGAACCAGCGGTGGGGCGATGACCCCGCGGGGTTCTTCGGCGAGTACACGCAGGCGCTCGGTGGGGACGACGTCGAGATCACCTTCGACGTGGTGCCGCTGGTGCTGATCTCCCTCATCGCGGTGTGGGTGGCCGTGATCGTGGTGATGGCGCTCGGCGTGCAGCGCGGCATCTCCGCCAGCTCCGTGGTGTTCATCCCGCTGCTGGTGCTGATGTTCCTGATCCTCGTGGTGCGGGCGCTGTTCCTGCCCGGCGCCGTCGACGGTCTGGAGGCCCTGTTCAAGCCGAACTGGAGCGCGCTGCTGACCCCGGGCGTGTGGATCGCCGCCTACGGGCAGATCTTCTTCTCGCTGTCCGTGGCCTTCGGCATCATGCTCACCTACGCCTCCTACCTGAAGAAGAAGACGGACCTCACCGGCTCCGGCCTCGTGGTGGGCTTCGCGAACTCCGGCTTCGAGATCCTGTGCGGCATCGGCGTGTTCAGTGCCCTGGGCTTCATGGCGCAGGCGCAGGGAGTGGCGATCGACGAAGTCGTCGTCGCCGGCGTGGGCCTGGCGTTCATCGCCTTCCCCACGATCATCTCCGAAGCCCCGGCGGGCGCGCTGATCGGCGTGCTGTTCTTCGGCTCGCTGGTGCTGGCCGGCTTCACCTCGCTGGTGTCGATCGTGGAGGTCATCATCGCGGCGATCCAGGACAAGTTCGGGCTCTCCCGCCTGCCCGGCACGCTCATCGTGTGTCTGCCGATCGCCGTGGTCTCCACCGCGCTGTACTCCACGACGATGGGGCTGCCGCTGCTGGATGTCATGGACAAGTGGGTCAACGAGTACGGCATCGTCGCCGCGGCACTGGTCAGCTCGCTGATCGTGGCGTACGTGGTGCGCGGCCTGCCCACACTGCGCGACCACCTGAACCACTTCGGCTCCTTCCCCGCCGGGAAGCTGTGGATGGCGTTCGTGGCCGTCGTGGCGCCGATCGTGCTGGGCATCTCCCTGATTGTCTCCACGGTGTCGCTGGTCGGGACCGAGGGCACCTACGAGGACTACCCCGGCTGGTTCGTCCTCGTGTTCGGCTGGCTGATGGCGATCGGGCTGGTGGTCGTCGCGATCGGGCTCTCGCTGATCCCCTGGCCGACCTGGTCGAACCTGCATAAGGCAGATTCCGACGGGGATCCGATCGCCCCGCCCGTGGTGCCCGGCAAGGGCCTCGCGGCCGACCCTGCCGCGAAGACCCCGCACGCCCGCAGCAGCGCGACCTGACCTGCTCATCTCTGGCTGAAGGAGCTCCCATGTCTCTCTCCGCGATCATCATGATGGCCGTCGCGATCCTCACCGTATGGGGCGGCCTCGGCCTCGCGATCATCAACCTCCTGCGCCACCCCGAGCAGGAGGACTGACGGAGGCGGGGCGGGGGTCGCCTCTAGCCGTCCACCGAACCCGTTGCTAGCATTGCTATCAGGAGGTGGTGCAGATGGGCACGTTGACGATCCGCAACGTCGATGAACCGACGCATGATCTGCTGCGCGCTCGGGCAGCCCGGAACGGACGCTCCGTCGAGGCAGAGGTGCGCACGATCCTGTCCGACACCGTGAATGCTCCTCAGCAGAACCTGCTGCTCCAGCTGCATGAGCTGCTGCTCGAGGAACTTGGCACCGCGCCCGACAGCGGCCATCACGTCGACATCGCCGAACTCGAGATCCCGGAGCGCACGGAACTGCCCCGGGACGTGGCGTTGCCGTGATCATCGCCGACACGAACGTGGTCAGCGAGTTCATGCGGCCACGCCCCGATCCGGCCGTCCTTCACTGGGCGCGCTCGGTGAGGACGGACGAGCTGCATATCAGTGTGATCACCGTGCAAGAGATCCAGTACGGCGTGGAGTCCTTGCCCGCCGGTCAGCGCCGAGCTCAACTCACGCGCGCTTGGGAACGGATGCTGGATCTCTTCGAGCGTCGCACGCTGGCCTTCGATAACGACTCTGCCCAGTACACGGCCCGGATTCTCGAGCAGGCCCGTTCGCAGGGTCGGCCGATGAGTGTGCTCGACGCCCAGATCGCCGGTACCTGTGTGGCGCATGGCGCAGCACTGGCCACGCGCAATACCCGGGACTTCACCGGCGTTGACGGCCTGCGGCTCATCGACCCGTTCGCGACGCCGTCGGCTGGCGGCCGTTAGCCCAGCACAGCGGCACAGCCGTCAGCCCAGCATCACCCCCGGCACTGCGAACGCGCCCACCACGGCTGCGAGCGTCACGCCCACGACGAGCAGGTCCAGACCCCGCACCTGCAGGTACGCCAGCCGCAGCTCGCGTCCGCGGGGATCACTCGCCCCGTAGGTGAAGCCGCGGGTCTCGAGCGCTTCCACGGTGGTGCGCACGTTCTTGGCGGTGTTCAGCATGATCGGGTAGAACGCGGTGACGGCGAGGACGCACCACTGCAGCACCACCCGCCAGCCGAACAGTCCGGGCTTGTCCACCGGGGCGTGCCGCAGCCGCTGCCCCTCGAACACGGTCACGTACTCGTCCACGAGGATCGGCAACATCCGGTAGCCGTAGGAGACACCGAAGGCCAGCAGGTCGGGGGCGCGGAACCACAGCAGGGCATCGGAGAGCTTCTCCGGGTCCAGGGACACGAACGCTGCCATCGATGCCATGGACACCGCGCCGAGCTTGAGGTTCAGCTCTGCGAGCGCCCACAGGGTCTCGAGGTTCCCGCCGAAGAACAGCGCGGCGATGAACAGGCCGACGATGTTGCTGAGCAGCCCGAACAGGAACAGCCCCAGCACGAGCGGTCCCACGCGCGCGAGGATCACAGCGAGCACGCCGATGCCGAACAGGCCCGCGAGCACCATCGGGTCGTGTGTGAGCCACGGGGCGATAGCCATGACCAGGTACCAGGCGAGCACCATGCGCGGGTCCATGCGGGCGAACAGGCCGCCGCGCGTGGAGTAGGCGGTGCGCAGCAGCTCCAGCCGCACCCAGTCCACGCTGAGCACGTCACGGGTCTTGCGGGCCATCAGCGCTCCTCCCCCAGTGTCTCGGACGGCAGCCAGGCCATGAGCTCCGCAGCGGTCAGCGGCAGGGGCTCCAGCCCCAGGTCGAGGGCGACGCGTGCGGCCTGCGGCGGGATGAGCCGGGCCTGCCCGGTGGTCTCGGAGCGGGTGAACAGCTCGCGCGGGGTGGTGTCGGCGAGCACTCGCCCCTGGTCCAGGACGATGACGCGGCTGGCCCAGGTGGCCACAAGCTCCATGTCATGCGTGGCGACGACGGCGCAGCGCACGGTGTCGGAGAGGGCCTCGAGCATCGCGGTGACATCGCCGCGGGAGCGGATGTCCAGGCTGGAGGTCGGTTCGTCCAGCAGCAGGAGGCTGGGCCGCATGGCCAGGCCGATGCCGAGGGTGGCGCGGCGCTGCTGCCCGCCGGAGAGGGTGCGCCCATCGCGCTCGGCGAGCTTAGTGAGGCCCACGTCAGCGATGATCCGTTCGACGATCTGCTCGGCGTCGGGCACCTGGCGGCCGCGGGGGAACAGGGCGATGTCCTCTCGCACGCTGTCCTTGAGGAACATCTGCTGGGGGTGCTGGTACAGGTAGGAGACGTGGTCGGCCATCCGCGCGGCGGAGCGGGAGCGGGTGTCGATGCCGCTGACGGTGACGGTGCCCTGGCGAGGGACGATGAGGCCGGTCAGCAGTTTCATGAGGGTGGTCTTGCCGGCCCCGTTGGTGCCGACCAGCGCGATTCGCTCCCCCGCATGCAGCTTCAGGGAGAGGTCATCGAGGACGGTGGAGAGCTCGCCGCCGACGGACCGGTATCCGTGGGTGACGCCCTCGACCGCGGCGACGACCTCCGTGCTCGGGGCAAGCTCGGCGGGGCGCTGCTCCCCGTCGGCCCCCTTCATCTCACCCCGCGGTGCGGTCCGCACATGCTTTCGCAGAGCCCCGACGGCGCCGGCGACGTCCAGGGCCACGGGGTCCGCGCCGACGGCGGCGCTCAGCGCCACCACATCGGGGGCGGGGATGCCGTGGGCGGCAAGGTCGGCGTGGCGGTTCATGGCCTCTTGGACGGGCAGGTGCCACACGGGCGCCCCGTCGGCCATGAGCACGACGGTTCTCGCGAACTCGGCGATGAATTCGGCGTGGTGCTCGATCGTGATCACGGTGATGCCGTGGCGTTCGTTGAGGTCACGCAGGCGCAGGTAGATCTCGCGGGCGCGGGCGGGGTCGAGCTCCGCGACGGGTTCGTCGACGACGATCACCTCGGGCCGCAGGGCGAGGACAGCGGCGAGGGCCACCAGGTGGGCCTGCCCGCCGGAGAGCTGCCACACGAACTTCTCGCGCAGATGGGAGATGCCGAGCTGGGCGAGGGCCTCCTCGGTGCGTTCGCGGTAGTCGGCGTGCCCGAAGTTCAGGGGCCCGAAGGCGACCTCATCGCGCACAGTGGGACGCACCAGCTGGTTCTGGAAGTCCTGGTAGACGTAGCCGACGTGGCTGGACAGCTCGGCGACGGAGGACTCCCAGGTGTCCACGCCGTCCACGTGGACGCTGCCGGCGAAGTCGCCGTTCCAGTAGTGGGGCACCAGGCCGTTGAAGGTCTTGCACAGGGTGGTTTTGGCGGAGCCGTTGCCGCCGACCACCGCCACGAAGTCACCGCGCTCGATGGTGAGGTCCACGTTGCGCAGGGTGTCGCGGTCGGTGCCGGGATAGCGGAAGGACAGGTCCTTCACGACGATCGCGGGCGGACGCGGCGCCTCGGGTGCGGGCTGGGCATCGGGCGTGGTCATGGTCGTGGCGGTGGCCGGGGCAGCGGTGTACTCGGGGGCTCCTGGCGGGGTCGCGCCTCAGCGCTGGTCCTGGGTGTCGGCGGCGGTGCGGGAGAGGCGGAACAGCAGGATCGCCACGATCAGCACCACGGCGATGGCCGCCACGGACACGAGGATGAACCAGTTGCCGAACTGGTCCAGGAAGTCCGGCTCCCAGGCCCCGGCCGAGAGGTCGAAGGCCTCCAGGAACGCGAAGCCGAAGGACGCGATGGACAGCAGCACCGCGAAGCCGACGAACATCGCGGTCTTAGGGGCTTCGCCGGGGATCGGCTCACCGGGGACGCGCGGGCGCATGCCCATGAGCGGCTCGATCTTGCCGTGCAGCGCGGGGATCAGCCACAGGGCGGGGATGGCGCCCAGCAGGATCCCGGACATGATGACGTCCACCCCGAGCCCCAGGGCCTCCAGGGCGAGGACGGATTCGGGCAGACCCTCGACGTACTCGGCCTCCTCCACGCCGATCCACACCTTGGCGAGGTCCACAACGGCGGAGAGGATCTTGTCCACGAGCACGAGCACCACGGCGCCCACGAAGATCTGACCCTTCGAGCGCGGGTTGCGGATCAGGGAGCCGGCGATGTAGATCGCCAGGAACATCTGCAGGAAGCCTTCGATCTCGGCGAGACCGGAGAAGTCGCCCATGAGCAGGTCGGTGAACACGATCTCGCCGAGCGGTGCGCCGAGAGCGGCCCAGAACGGGGAGAACAGGGCGGCGATCGTCAGGGGCACGAACACCAGGTAGGAGACGGAGACGTCGACGGGGCCGATGGACAGGTCGGGGATGATCTCCAGGATGATGTTCGACAGCCCGAACAGGGACATCGACAGCACGAAGATCATGAGCTTCTGCGAGGTGGACAGCTCCACGCTGCGCACGCCGTCGACGGCGCCGCGCAGGGTGCCGCGGCGCTCATCGCGCGGGGTTTCGGGGGTGGCCTGGGGTGTCTGGGTGGTCATGGCGGGTCCTTCCGGGTCCGATGGGGATGCGAGGTCGGGCGGGACAGGTGGGGTCGGTTCGGGTGGTGTGGGGGTCAGGTGGCGTCGGGAACTGGGACGTCGAGGCGGGCGGCGAGCAGGTCGATGACCTCGTCGGGGCGGTCCAGGATGTGGTCGGCGTGCCCAGCGGCGAGGGCGGCGTCGAGCGCGGCGTCGCTGTCTTTCCCGCCGCGCAGCAGGCAGATGGTGCCGATGCCGGCCTCGCGAGCGCCGCGACCGTCGTTCAGCGCCTTGTCGCCGACGTAGAGGACGTCGGCGCGGTCGGTCTCGAGACCGGCGAGGGCGGCTTCGAAGATCTCTCCGCCGGGTTTGCGCACGCCGATCTCTTCGGAGTAGGCGGCGGGTCCGATGAGGTCGGCGATGCCGTAGCGCTCGAGGGTGGCGCGTACGCCGCGGCCGGAGATGGTGTTGGAGACGATGCCGACGACGATGCCGTGATCATGCGCCCAGCGGATCAGCTCGAGCGCTCCCGCGCGTGGGCGGGGATGGTTCTTGATCCGGTGCAGCAGGTGGGAGAGCTCGGGGGCTTCGAGGCGCAGGGCGGCGCGGAGGGGGCCGGGCAGTCTGGCGCCGATGAGATCGCCCCACAGGGTCGCGGGGGCGATCTCGCGGTGGCGGCGGCCGGGCTCGGCGTCGGCGTCGCGGCTGCGTTTGACGGCGCGGAACAGCTCCCAGCCCTCACGCATGGCCTGCTCGGCGGTGTCCTGGCCGATCGGGTGGCCGATGGCGCGGGAGATCTCGACGATCCGCGCGCCGATCACGCGGTCGCGCTCGGGGTTGGGGGTGGAGGTGGTGATCACGCCGCCGTGGTCCAGCAGCAGGGCGGGGTGGCGCGGTGCGCTGCCGCGGGCCGGGGCCGACGGGGCAGCTGCGGTCTGGGCCGTCTCCCCCGGTGCGGCTCCGCCTGCCGTCTGCGGGGCGCTGGACCCGTCGGCCCGGTCGAGAGCTGCGCGCAGGTGGTCGAGCAGCCCCTCGGGGGTCTCGAGCACCAGGTCGGGGCGGTCGGTGATGGGGAAGGGCGGGGTATCGGTGCGGCGGTCACGGGTGATGATCACAGCGCCCACATCGGCCCGGCGACCGGCCACGACGTCGCGGTCCAGCGTGTCCCCCACATACCAGGCCTCTTCGGGCCGCACCCCGAGGGCGCCGGTGGCCAGACGGATCATGTCCGGGTGGGGTTTACGGATCCCCACCTCGTCGGAATAGATCTGCACGCCGAAATACTCAGCCAAGCCCGCGTCGGCGAGGATGCGGCGGTGGGCGCGGCCGGAGTGGGCGTTGGAGACGATCGCGCAGGGGATGCCGTGCTCACGGGCGGTGGCCAGCAGCTCGGGCACACCGGGGCGCACGTGATGGTCGGCCACCAGGATCGCCATCTCGGCGAGGATCGCCTGGGCATCCAGGGCGAGGGCGGCGCGGGCCGGGGCGGGCAGGTCGCTGAGCAGGAAGTCGGTGAGGATCTCGGCGGAGGCGAGCTCACGCGGGGCCAGACGGCGCGAGGCAGCGTTCTTCCACAGCGACAGGGCGGCGCGGCCCGTGCGCAGGGAGGATTCGACGAGCGCGGGATCGAGCGCGAGCCCGGCGGCGCGGGCCCGTCGGACCAGGGACTGGGTGAGCTCCCGCGCCCAGCTGATGCGCTTGGCGGTGGTGACCACGACGCCGCCGAAATCCAGCAGCAGCGCACGCGGCGCCGGGAGCAACGGGCCCGCCCCCGCCGCCGTGGGCTCCACGGACAGCGGAGTGCGGGCGAGCTCGAGGGGGTGCTCGGGCTGCGGGCTGCGGGGTGCAGTGGTCACGGCGCTCCATCCGGTCTTGGGGCCCGCGGTCCGGGCCGTCACGGCCACGCTAGGGAGCCCATGACGAGGCGTGATGAACGCCGGGTGAACCCGTCATCACGCCTTGGCCGCTTTTACTGAAACTGCTCAGCTGCGCAGGTGAGAAGGGATGCATCGGGCTCCGCACCGTGATGGGGTGGGGCATATGGATCCCTCTGCACCGCGTGTCCGGCTGGCCGATGTGGCGCGTGCCGCCGGGGTGTCCTCAGCCGCGGCCTCGCTGGCGCTGAACGATCGGCCGGGGGTGAGCACCTCGACCCGGCGCCGGATCCAGGCGGCCGCGCGGGAGCTCGGATACCGACGGATCGGGCGCGGCAGCGGACTGATCGGGGTGCTGCCCACGGACCTCGGGAATCCGTACCACACGGATGTGATCGCCGGGATCGAGGGGTTCGCCGAACGGGCGGGACTGGGAGTGGTCATCGCGCATGGTCGGCGCGACCGGGAGCATCTCGAACGGCAGCTGCAGCGGCTGCTGGACCTGGGGGTGGACGGGGTCATCGCGGTGACCACGTGGCTGAGCCCGGCCGCGCTCGAGCAGGCCGGTGACCTCGTGCCCACGGTCGTGATCGGGAGGATGCAGGACACCGTGCGGGGAACCGACACGGTGCGCGGGCGCGACGGCGAGGGGGCGGCCCTCGCGGTGCGTCACCTGGTCACGAGCGGCCACCGCCGTCTCGCGCACGTCACCCTGTCCACACGGCCCGGCCCAGCCCAGCGCCGGGCCGGGTTTTTGGCCGCGGCCGAGCAGATGGGGCTGCGTGAGCAGGTACAGGTGGTAGGGCCGGAAGAGGTCGAGGAGGGGGTCGACCTGCTGCTGCGTGCGCTGCGGCGGGGCGATCCCGATGCCGTCACCGGGGTGTTCGCCGCCAACGACATCACGGCCGTGCGGGTACTGCACCGCGCGGCCGACGCCGGGGTCGCGGTGCCGGAACAGCTGAGCATCATCGGCTACGACTCCTCGGCCGTGGCGCTGACCGTGCGCCCGCACCTGAGCAGCGTCAACCAGCCACGGCAGGAGATGGGTCGGGTGGCCGCACGGATGCTCGTGGAGCGGCTGGAGGGGCGCACGAGCGACGCCATCAGCGACGTGGAACCGGTGCTGCACCTGCGCGAGTCCACCGGGACCGGGCCGGCGCTGCGGGGCCGGTTCCACGAACGGCACTCTCCTGACCGGCCGCGTGCCATATGCAGGCGGCCGGTCACCTGAGTACCGTCCGTGGACGTGACCACTCGGACACCGGGGCGAAGCCCGAGCAGGTCGGCGGGATATCGGACGGCTCGGCCTGCCGCCGCCTCGCTGCGGGCCCACCGATGTGACCTGCGCCCGACGGGTTCGCGCGCACCTGGCGCGTCAGGTACGCTGTTCAGTGCTCTCATCGAGCGCTGGAGGATTCGCCTAGCGGCCTATGGCGCACGCCTGGAACGCGTGTTGGGTTAACGCCCTCGGGGGTTCAAATCCCCCATCCTCCGCCGATTTTCGGCCCCTGACCTGCGGCTTCGCCGCGGAGCAGGGGCCGATTCGCGTGCGGGCACCGATGCCATCTCGCAACCTGCCCCGCCCTCCCTTCCTGGTCAGGGGTCGATATCCTGCCGGAGCAACGGCAATGAAGCGGCCGCGCGGCACGAGTGCACGTGAGCGCGGCATGAGTGCACAGGCGGGAGGGGATGGCATGAGCAGCAGCGGATGGGGCCCGCCTCCCGCGCCGCCCCGTCGGCCCTGGGCGCTGATCACCGTTGCGGCCGGCTGCATCCTCGCGCTGCTGCTCGCCGTGGTCGGCGGCGTGGGTGTGCTGGTGCTGCGGGAGACCGCGGCCACCACCGCCGGGGAGACGAGCACCACCACGTCCGCGGATGCCCCATCACCGAGCCCGACCACCACGCCGCCCACGCCGGAGCCTCCCGCGGAGCCGTTCCATGTGCTGCGGCGCGGCGAGGATCCCCCGGAAGATCTCGAGACGCTGTGGGCGGCGATGGCGGACAATCCCATGACCCAGGGGGACCTGCCCGGCTCCTCCACGTGCGAGCTGCCCGACACCCCTGTTGATGCAGACCTCGAGCAGGTCCAGGAGCTCGCCACGGCGGCAGCCTCCTGCCTGAACCGCATCTATTCCTCCGCCGCCTCGGACCGCGGCCTGCGCTGGGCACCAGCCCGTGTGGTGGTCACCAAGCAAGGCGAGCGCCCCGACACGGAATGCGACTGGGGCGAGGACAAGGACAGCGACCGCACCCTGGTGTGCATCATCGATGCGACGATCAGCTTCCCGCTCGGCGCGGATCTGGGCGTCGATGACGTGTCCGATGAGGACTATCCGGCCCTCGTGCTGTGGAGCATCGCGGCGCATTTCCCCGCACTCTTCATGTTCACCTCCACCCTGGCCTACTACTACTTGGACCTTGTGGATGCTGAGGGGGAGGACAGCGAGAAGGGCCAGGAGGCGATGCGCCGGTACACGAGCCAAACAGCGTGCCTGGCCGCGCTCGCGGTGGATCGTCTGCCGCGCGAGGTCCGCCCCTCCCCGGACCTGCGCTCGGCACTGGAAGACCCTGCGACCTGGGATCCGGACCGGAGCACCACAGTCCTCGCCCCGGAATCACGGGCACGATGGATCAGCAAGGGTTTCGGGGGCGAGGGAAAGCTCAGCACCTGCAACAGCTGGTCCGCCCCCGCGGAGCAGGTGGCCTGAGGGGTGCGGCCCCGTCGGCCCTACCCCCGGACCCCCGACGACTGGTGCGTCACCCAGATGCTCAGCTGCGCGCCCGTCAGCCCCGTCGGTCCCCGATCCGGGTGTGTCACCGACCTGTGACCATCGCGGCGCACGTCCGCTCCCGCCGCTATGACCAGCGGGATATCCTTCCCTCAGGTCGTGGGTCGACGGGGAGGGGACAGCGTGAGCAGCAACGGGTATAGGCCGCAGTCGGGTGGCCCGCCGCGGGCCTGCGGGATCGGCACGGGCCTGGATTCTGGCAGCGAGACGAGCGCCTGTACCACCTGGACCGCTCCGGCCGAGCAGACCACCTGACGAGCACCGAGCTGACGCCCCCGCACCGCATCTCACCGGCCGCAGGAGCAGGAGGATGATGAACACCAGGCCCGACGGCGCCGCCGAGCATGAGGATCCCGCGGACGACGACACCGTCGTGCGGCCGAGTGCGGGCTATCACGCCGAGCCCGGAGCGGGTCGCGGCCTCGACGAGGACACCGTGGTGCGCGCACCCAGGACCGATGCCGGGAGCACCAGCGTCGCGCCGACGGACGATCCGACGCTCGAGCGTCCTGCACCGATCACCGATGGCGCCGGGGATCCCGACGGTGATCTGGAGCCGACGGTGCTGCGTCGGCGCGTGGATCTCGATCAGACGCTTGTGCTCGACGAGTCCGCTTTCGCGCCCGATGAGGAGACGCTGCGCCGCCCGGCCAGCGCGCCGACCCCCGCCCCGGCGCCCGAGCCCGGGGACGGGTTCATCGACCAGGTGCCGCTGGGAGACCCCGGATCAGGAGCCCAGGCCTCGCCGCCGGCGATGGAGTTCCTCCATCCGAAGGAGCCGACGGAGGCTGCACCGGCGGAACAGGGGACGCCGTCGACGCCCGCCGAGCGCATGCCGGACACTGCGCCGATCCAGCGCTTCGACGTGCGGCCCCGCTTCGAGGTGCCGCAGACCCCGCCGGTGCTGCCGCCGCAGGAGGATCTGCCCACGGATGACACCCCGCCGTCGGCCTCGGCGCCGCCGCGCCCCGCGGCCTTAAGTCCCGGCGCTGCAGGCGCGGCCACCGGGGCTGTCGGCGGCGCGGGGTATGCCGGGGCGGGACCCTCCCCCGTCGGCCCTCAGTACTCCCCCGCCGGCCCGCCCAGCGCTGCCGGCCAGCACAGTCCCGTCAGCTCCGGCCCCACCCCAGCCTCACCAGCGCCATCGGCTGCCTCCCCATCGGCTCCCTCCCCCGCGTGGCCGCCCGGGGTGGATGCGACCGGCGGGCGGCGTCGGCCGCGGTTCCTCGTGCCGGCGCTCGCGGCGGGCTGCGTGCTGCTGCTGGTGCTGATGATCGGCGGCGGCCTGACCGCTGTGTATCTGCGCGGCGGGGAGCTCGGCGAACCGGTCGCCACCCAGGCCCCGTCGCAGGGACCCGCCGAGACGGAGCCCGGCGTGTGGGCGCCGCTCGGTGAGGGCACCGTGCCTGGGGGTGATGCCGCGGATCTGCGGCAGGTCCTCATCGAGAACCCGCTGGTGAGTGCACGGCTGCCGGTGCCCGCGCAGTGCCAGCTGCCGGAGGCGGACGCGGGCTTGGTGCCCGCCGATGACCTGCCCACCTACCTCGAGGCGGGCATGGCGTGCCTGGCGACGACCTGGCGAGATGCGCTCGCAACCCAGGACGTGACCCTGCCGAACCTCTCGGTGGAGGTGTTCACGGCTGATGCTCCGCCCGCGAACTCCGCTTGTCCCGCCGACCGTTTCACCGGTGATGCGCCCGTGGCCTGCACCGATGATGAGACCGTGTATTGGCCCGCCACCTGGGATCCGGGGTTCTCGAACGCCTCCGCGGAGGAGGTGCCGCAGCTGTACATGTGGCACCTGTCCTACTCCACCGCGATCCTGGTGATGAACGCGCTGAGCCTGGACGGCTACTACGCGGCGCTGCTGGTCGCGCTCGGCGATGACCAGGCCGGGGCAGAGGAGGCGCAGCGGCGCTACAACCTGCAGCTGTCCTGCATGGCCTCCGCCGCTGCGTTCCAGCTGCCGCAGGGGGTGCGGCCGACGGGCCGGGTCGAGCAGTTCGTCACCTCCGACGCCGCGCAGGCCGAACCGGCGAGCGCCGGTGACCCCTCGCGCCAGTCCCGGGCCGCGTGGGTTGGGGCCGGGCGCGATGCCCGCGGCTTCCTCAGCGAATGCGCGACCTGGAGCGCGGACGCCGAGCAGGTCAGCTGACCCGCCCGGCGCCCGCCGCGCAGCTCAGCCCAGCTGCGCTCAGCCCAGCTGCGCCGAGCGCTCCGGGGCCTCGCCCTTCACATGCTCGTCGAGGAAGCCGATGAAGGTCTCGTACCAGACCTGCGCGTTGCCGCGGCCCATGATCCAGTGGCCCTCATCAGGGAAGTACAGGTAGCGGTGACGGGTGCGGCCCTGCTCATCCCGCGGCGTGGCGGAGAAGGTGTTGAGGTCGTACCACAGGGCGTGACCCTGGGCGATCGGCACCCGATAGTCCTTGTCACCGTGGATGACGAGCATCGGCACCACGATGTCGCGCACGAACTCCTTGGGGTTGTACTGCGGGTTCTGGCGGCGCATCGGCCGCTCCCAGGCCGCGTTGTCGGTGGTCGAGCCCATCGTCGCGGTGTCCCACAGGGAGGCGTGGGTGACGATGCAGCGGAAGCGGTCGCCGGTGTGTCCGGCCACCCAGTTGGCCATGTACCCGCCGTAGGAGCCACCCGCGAAAGCCGTGCGGTCCGCGTCGATGTCCGCGCGGCCGATGGTCGCATCGGTCAGCGCCATGATGTCGGTGAACGGCGCGCCGCCCAGCTCATGCTGCCCGCGATCGATCATCGCCTGCCCATAGCCGGTGGAGATCGCCGGATCCGGCAGCAGCACCGCATAGCCCGCATCGACGAAGGGGCTGGGGTTCCAGCGGTAGGTCCAGGCGTTCCACGACCCCCACGGGCCGCCGTGCGCGAACACGACCAGCGGATGCGGGCCCTCCCCGTCAGGCAGGCGCAGCCAGGCGCGCACCTCGGTGCCATCGGCGCCGTGGGCGGTGACCTCGGTGAGCTGCCCGGGGGCGTCGAGCTCATCGGCAGGGTTCGGCAGCGCGGTGACGGTGCCGGTGGCGGGGGAGATCCGCACCGGATGCGGCGCCACGGTGATGCCGGAGGCGCTTGCGACGAGCTGCTCCCCGGCCACCTGCAGGTCGGAGAAGGTCAGCTGCTGCTCGAGCCCGCCGGCGAGGCGCCGCGGCGCCGGGTCGGTGAGGCCGCCGATCCACACCGAGCCGCGGCCGTGGTCATCGCCGGTGGCCACGAGCGTCGCATCGTCCAGCCAGTCGATGTCCAGCCAGTCGTCGGCCTCGGGCCACACCGTGGTGGTCGCACCGGTCGTGAGATCGAGCATCTCGGTGGAGGAGGAGAGGGTGGCTTCCTCGGTCCAGGTGCGGGAGCGGCCGATCAGGGCACGGGACCCGTCGGGGCTGAACGGGCCGGGATAGTGCTGGGTCTCGGCTGTCGCCTCGCGCAGCAGCCGCGGCTCCTGCTCGCCGGTGAGGTCCAGCAGGTAAAGGTCCGCGACGGCCAGCAGGTCATGGCGGGAATCTGACATCGCAACCAGCGCCCGGGTGCCAGCGCGGTCCACGCTCCAGGCCACCAGGCGGCCGGGCGGCATGGGGATGTGGCGGAAGTGCAGGACCTGGCGGCGCGGGGTGTCGTCCTCGGCGTCCGACGGGGCGGTGTCGGTGGTCGCGGTGTCGTCGGCTGCGGTGTCGGTGCGGTCGACAGTGGGCTCGTCCGCGTCGGGGTCCGGGACGCCCGGGGGCGGGGTCGGCTCGGCGGCCATGAGGTCCTCGGGCAGCTCGGCGATCGCGAGGACAGGGCGGGCCGGGCCGAGGTCATGGTCCCAGTAGCGGGTGGGGAAGGCATCGTGCAGGGCGGCGGTGACCTTGGCCTGCTTGCGCTCCTTCGAGAGCTTCGCGTGCTCGACCTCATCGCTGGCCTGGGAGTGGACCTGGAGCTCCGTGACCAGCAGGTTCCCGGCAAGCTCGAGGCGGCCGAAGCCACCGGGGCGGGCGGCGAGCTCACGGGCCTCACCACGCACGGGCAGCGCCCACAGCTGCGCATCGTCGGCCTCCTCGCCGTCCTCCCCCACACGCTTGGCGGCGAAGAAGGTGGTGCCGTCCTCCGCGGCGGCGACCGCGCCGATCGAGGCTGCGCCGCGGGTCAGCGGGAGGATCCGGTCATCCTCGAGCTCCACAAGGGCGGTGCGGTAGGCGGTGCCCTTGGCGTCCGGCCGACTGACTGTGGCGAGGATCCTGCCTCCCCTCGTGGTGGTCAGGCCGCCCAGGCGGGCGGCGTCCAGCAGGGTCTCGATGCTCGCAGAGGTCATGGCACCCCATCCTGCCACCCTCGACGCGGCGCCGGACCCGGTTCCTGGCCTCGGGCCAGTACTCCGCGTTCTGCTGGCATGTCATCACGGAACATGCCAGCAGAACGCGCAGAACCGGCTGTGTGGGGACCTGCGGCAGGGATCCGCGCCCGGCCCGCCGCGCTCAGGCCACCCAGACGGTCTTGAGGTTGCAGAAGGCCCGGATGCCCGCGGCGGACAGCTCGCGGCCGTAGCCGGAATGCTTCACGCCCCCGAAGGGCAGCTCCGGCGCGGATGCGGTCATGCCGTTGACGAACACGCCGCCCGCCTCGATCCGCTCGAGGAAGAACTCCTGCTCCTCGGGGTCCTGGCTCCACACCGAGGAGCTCAGCCCGAAGTCCGTCCGGTTCGCCACCTGCACGGCCTCCTCACGGTCAGCCACCTTGTACAGCGCCGCGAGCGGTCCGAACGCCTCCTCCCGGACCAGGCGGGCCTGGTCGGGAAGGTCCGCGATGGCGGTCACAGGGTAGAACCAGCCGCGGCCCTCCGGCACGTCACCACCGAGCAGGATCGAGGCGCCCTTCTGCCGCGCGTCCTCGACGAGGTCCACGAGATCCTGCCGCCCGCCCTCGGTCGCCACCGGGCCCACGTCGGTGCTCTGGTCCAGCGGGTCACCCACGGTGAGCCCGCGCAGCGCCGCCACGAACTTCTCGGCGAAGGCGTCGTAGATGTCGGTGTGGATGATGAACCGCTTCGCGGCGATGCAGGACTGCCCGTTGTTCTGGATGCGGGCGGTCACCGCGGTCTCCACGGCCTGCTCGAGGTCCGCTGAGGGCATCACGATGAACGGGTCCGAACCCGTTACCTGCTGGTTGACGCGGAAGACGCCCACGACAAGCTCGGCGAACGGCTCCTCAGGACCGGTCTCGAGTCCGACAGCGGCGCCCTCGCGCTCGTCATCGAGCACCAGGGCGAGCCCATCGGCGATGTGGCGCTCTGGCTGACGGATCGCGAACATCGGCAAGCAGAGATCGGATGGGTCCTCGACCCGACCTACGGCGGACGTGGGCTCGCCGGCGAAGCAGTCCAGGCAACCCTCGCGCTCGGGTTCGAGCATTACCGGCTCCACCGCGTCACCGCCCAGATGGACGCCCGCAACCAAGCCTCCGCCGCGCTCGCGCGTCGCGTCGGGATGCGGCTCGAAGCGCACCACGTCCAGGACTGGTTCAGCAAGGGCGATTGGACCGACACCCTCGTGTTCGCGCGGCTGGCCGCGGAGCATCAGGTGCTGGGGAACGGAGGCTGACCGAGAGTCGACCGGCGGCCGGCACACGGTCTTTCCGGTCGGCAGTGGGCGCAGCGCTATCCCTGCCAGCTGCTTGTTCGCGGGAACGATCAGTTGCGGCGAGCCAAGGCCAGGATCCGGTCCGCGCAGGCGGAGGGCCCATCGAACTGGTTGACGATATCTCTCAGAACGCGTGCTCGACGCTGTAAGACTTCGTCCGTCAGCAGGCGTGTGACGATCGCGGGCAGTCGGCCCTTGCGCACATCGGCGGGGGTGAAGCGGAGCGCGTTGCCGTAGCGCACGCATTCGTCGATGTTGCAGCGCTGCTCCAGCTGCAGCCCGATTCCCGCGAAGGGCACGCCGGACGCACAGGCTGTCTGCACCGTGCCCTCACCACCGTGGATGATCGACGCGTCGACGAGTCCGGCCAGCCGATGCGCGGGCAGGAAGTCGAAGATCCGGATTGAATCGGGCAGGCTGCAGCGGGCGGCCTCATCGAGAAAGCGCCCCGTCGACGTGATCACGTCGATGTCCATCTCTCCGAGCTGGGAGAGCAGACGATGTGCGAGCCCTGCATTGCCGGAGGATCCCAGGCCCACATAGACGCAGGGGCGGCTTCGCGATGCGAGCGCGCTGAGGGATGCGGGCAGCGCCGCGTCGCTGCGGCTGTACACCGGTCCGACGGCAGCTTCTCCCGCCGCCAGCGGGCGAGAGTCGATGAGCGGGAAGGGGGAGGCGATGAGGTCGGCATCGCTGGCCAGCAGTGCCAGTGTCGGGCCGGTCAGGTCGAGCCCGTGCTCGTGAGCCACGCGGGAGAACGAGGAGGGTTTCCACCGGATCCGTGGCGCGAGGCGTCGCGCGAGCGTTCCCGCGAGCTGATTGCCCATCTGGGCGGCTCGCCCGTTCCCGGCGAACATCGGCAGCGCACGCACGTGCGCCAGATGCCCGCGGCTCAGCGGAAAGGGTTTGACGTAGGAGAGCGGCACACCGGCGATCCGCGCCGAGAGGAAGATCGACAGCGTCGTCCCGATCACGATGACATCCGGCCGCCACGACCGGATCAGCGCCAGCTCACTGTCCACTCGCTGGCGGACCATCGAGGTGGTGAACGGGTGGCGCAGCCGGCGTCCCTGGTCGACGGCGATCAGCGCATCGGCGTCGGCATCGCTGAGGGATGGCTCCAACAGATTGAGAGCGAAGCCGGCATCGCGGACGCAGTTCGCGAATCGGGGCGAATACCCCATGAACAGGACGTCATGTCCGCGCCGGGCAAGGACGCGGGCGACCTCCACCCCGCGAGAGGTCTCCCCCAGGTTGAAGGTCTCCGGCGCGAACAGGATTCGGCTCACGCTTCCAACGTAGCCGGTGCGGGGCGTGGCGTCCACGCAGTCGACCTGTTCGGCGATAACGATGACTGGTCAGCAGGACCTGGATCCTTCCTGACTCGCGCCCAGGTGGACGACCTGGTGAGCGACCTTGAGGTCGAGCAGCTCGTCGAGCGGGAGTACGACGGCAACGCGTTCTCCGGCCCGAAGCACTGGCACACCTTCCAAGTGATCGCCAGACGGCCATAGCGAGCGCCCACAAGGCACGTCCCCGTTCCTCGCGGCAGACGCGGACGCGACCGGGACCAGCCGTGCCCGAGCGAGGCGCAGCTCATCCGAAGTGCGATGCGGCCATCTGCCGACGCTTCCTTCTCTCATCGGTCACACGGAACGGCAACGACTGTTCAGCTGTCCCGTGTCAAGTTGTTGGCAGGATTGCGGGGCCAGCAAAGTTGGGGGTGTCGGGGCTGGCGTGCCCGAGGTGGACGTCCCGGGGCCGGTTCCAGGCGATGGCCTCGTGGGGCCGCACCGTGTTGTACTCCAGCCGGTACTCCTCGGCGTGGCAGGTCAGCTCCAGGGCGTCGTGGATCTCTTCTCGGTAGAGCCGTTCGTACTTGAGGGATCCGAATCCGCGTTCTCGTGAACCGTTCTGCCCGGGAGACTTCACGCGGGTGCGGACGTGACGCATTTCGGGATGTGACGTGATAAAGTGTTCGAACCGGAACGACCGGAATGGGCCACCGTTGTCAGTGACAATAGTGAGACATGGCTCAATCTCGCCGTCGGGCGAGATGTTGCAGGAGTCGATGAGTGGCGCTCCGGTCAGCGCTTCATGCTCGGCAAGGGCAAGCTCGATAGCTTCGATGGCGTCGTGTTAATTGGCGGTCGGTGAGATATGCCAGGGGTATTCGTATTTGCTCCAGTAGTCGCGGCATCCCGCCAGGCGCCACACACCCCCTGAAATGGTTTCGAACTCGCTGAAGTCCAGCTGCCACACCTGGTTCGCTCCGGTGGGCGCCTCAGCGAACGCCGCTCTCCTGGCGCCTGCCAGATCGCGTTGGTGCTTCTGGTAGTTGGTGGGCAGCAGGAGGTTCGCGTCCTACATGATCCGCATGACGGTGGACGCTGAGGACTGCCCGCCCTCGTATCTGGTCATCGCCCAGATCTTCCGATGCCCCCAGGCGGGATGTTTTTGCGCCATGTCGATGACTATGTCATGGGCGGCATCGCGTGCGGGCGTGGGCCACGGACCGCGAACGCTTTCACCGTTTTGGTGGCGAGATTGCCAGCGACGCCAGGTCCGCTCGGGCATGTCGAATAATTCGCAGAACCTCGAGGTTGACATGCCCGCTTCCTGGCGGATCATCTCGAGGTCCTCGAAGGGCCCAGGCGGCCCTCAGCACTTTTCTTCCACACGCGGGCTTCGAGGTGAGCCTCGCCAAGCGCTTGGGTGAGATCCGCTATCTCTTCCTCGAGCTGTTTCTCGCGGCTGCTCGGCTTCGATTTCCCGGCAGCTACGCCAGAGCGCCCTCCTTCGAGGAATTGTCGTTTCCAGTTACCTACGGACTGCTCGGAGACTTTCGCACGGCGAGCAGCCTCTGCGACAGTCACCTCGCCCGCCAGGATCGACAGGACGATACGGACCTTCTCCTCCACTGCAACGACGGGTGGTCGGGCCATGATGATCAGACTCCTTCAGGCTAGACCCGCAACTAACGGGCTCTGCCACACAGTCTGACGCGGGACACTACGACAAACTCGCCCTGACCTACCGCGCCGGAGCCGTCCTCCGAACGGTCATCCAGTGGCTGAACCACCTACTTTAGAGACGTGCCCTAGGCGGGCAGGGGCTGGGCTCCCCTCGCCGCCTGTAACGCTGCCCTTGCACTCCCCCACCCAGTAGTTTAGGTTTGAACTACAGGATGGGACGAGCCCTCAGGAGCGCAGCATGCAGTTCGGAATCTTCTCCATCGCGGACATCACGCCCGATGTGAGGACCGGCCGGGTCCCCACCGAGCAGGAGCGCCTGCGGAGCATCGTCGAGCAGGCGAAGCTCGCGGAGCAGGTGGGACTGGATGTCTTCGCGCTCGGCGAGCACCACAACCCGCCGTTCGTCACCTCCTCCCCCACCACGACCCTCGCGTACATCGGCGCGCAGACGCAGCGGATCATCCTCTCCACCGCCACCACGCTGATCACCACCAATGATCCCGTGAAGATCGCGGAGGACTACGCGATGCTGCAGCACCTCACGGGCGGCCGCGTGGATCTCGTGATGGGGCGCGGCAACACCGGGCCGGTCTACCCGTGGTTCGGGCAGGACATCCGCAAGGGCATCGAGATCGCGATCGAGAACTACGAGCTGCTGCATCGGCTGTGGCGCGAGGATGTCGTGGACTGGAAGGGACAGTTCCGCACGCCGCTGCAGCAGTTCACCTCCACGCCGCGGCCGCTGGATGGGGTGCCGCCGTTCGTGTGGCACGGCTCGATCCGCTCCCCGCAGATCGCTGAGCAGGCCGCCTATTACGGCGACGGTTTCCTGCACAACAACATCTTCTGGCCGATGAGCCACACCAAGCAGATGGTGCAGCTGTACCGCGAGCGCTTCGAGCACTATGGCCACGGCACCGCCGCGCAGGCGATCGTCGGGCTCGGCGGCCAGGCGTTCATGCGCAAGAGCAGCCAGGATGCGTGGACCGAGTTCCGCCCCTACTTCGACGCGGCCCCGGTGTACGGCGGCGGGCCGTCGATGGAGGAGTTCACGCAGATGACGCCGCTGACCGTCGGCTCCCCGGAACAAGTGGTGGAGCGCTACCTGACGATGGCCGACCATGTGGGCGACTACCAGCGGCAGATGTTCCTCATGGACCATGCGGGGCTGCCGCTGAAGACGGTGCTGGAGCAGATCGAGCTGCTGGGCACCGAGGTGGTGCCGGTGTTGCGCAAGGAGCTCGATGCGCGTCGGCCGGCCGATGTGCCGGATGCCCCCACGCATGCCTCGCTGGTCGCACAGAAGGAGACGCGGGACGGGGTGTTCGATCCGACGTACCGCTTCCACACGGGCGACAACTGGACGGGCCTGCGCGCGGAGGATCGGGCGGAGAATAGGGCCTCATGACCTCTGCATCCCGTTCCCTCGTCGTCCTCGCAGCGGGACTGTCCACCCCCAGCTCTACGCGCATGCTCGCCGATCAGCTGACAGCCGCGGTGCGCGCGCAGCTCACGGCCGATGGCGCTCCGCTCGAGGTGCATGTCCACGAGCTGCGCGACCACGCCACGGACATCACGAACGCCCTGGTCACGCGCTTCCCGAGCGCGTCGCTGCAGGAGGTCATCGGCCAGGTCCGCGCGGCCGATGCGGTCATCGCCGTCACCCCGATCTTCAACATGGGCGCATCCGGCCTGTTCAAGACGTTCCTGGACGCCGTGGAGCGCGAGGTGTGGCGGGGCAAGCCCGTGCTGCTGGGGGCGACGGCCGGCACCGCGCGGCACACGCTCGCGCTGGATCTGGCGGTGCGCCCGTCCTTCGAGTACCTGAAGGCGCGCGTGGTGCCGACGACGGTGTTCGCGGCCGCCGGTGATTTCGGGGCGGCGGATGCCACGGAGGCCGACGAAGCTCCGCTCGCTGATCGGGCGGCGCGGGCCGCGCGGGAGCTCGCGGTGATGCTCGCGGCCGATGGGGCGGCGTCGGGCGCTGCTGCGCACCCTGCTCGCAGCGCTGAGCAGGCCACGGGCGACCCCGAGCAGGCCGCGGGCGAGAGCGTCGCCCGGGGGCTGGATCCCGAGTTCGCGGACTTCACGCCGATGGGGAAGCTGCTGGGCGGCCGAGGCTGAACCGGGGCGCTCTCTGTGCGCCTCAGCTCCGCCCGTTCAGCACTGCTACCGGCGTGCGGAGCCGCTGGCCAGGGCGGCGTGATCGACGTTTGGAGGCACCTTCATGGCCGCGCACCGCGACCTGACCATCCCGCCGTTCGCATCTGTCTGGGCGCAGATGGAGGTGGACGAGGCTGCCGTGCGGGAGAGCACGCGGGATGCGCGGATGGAAGGCCCGCTCGGCGCTGCTGTGAAGGCCGGTGTAGTGCTGGGGCTCATCGGATTCATCCTGGGCATCCTCGTGTATGTCGTCTCGAACCTGCTCGGGCTCCTGATCGGCCTGGCGGGCCTCGCCCTGCTGGGCGTCTCGGCATTCGTGGCCCTGACGCAGGCGGGGACGGCGCGGCAGAGCTTCTCCCAGTCCGTGGGCACGCCGCTGATGGAGCAGCTGCTGGCGGGCATGAGCGCCCCGGGTGCCGCGCCCGCTGCCGCTGACGGATCGGCGCCTGTGCTGCGGGCGAGCTACGCCCTGGATGGCACGGTTCCAGCGCGGACGCTCGCCAGTGCGGGGCTCGTCTACGACACCCAGATGGTGCAGGAGGATGTGATCACCGGGCGGCTCGGGGACACCGAGTTCGTCCTGGCCGATCTCAAGTGGCAGTCCGCGGTCACGCCTGAAGAGCGTGCACGGGAGACGTCGGAGCCCAGTGCCCGGCAGCGGCGCGAATGGCGCTCCCTGGCGCGCCAGGAGCTGCGCGAGAGCGGCCTGCGCATCAGTCGCTCCGCGGTCAATGATCGGGCCGAGTACATGTATTGGAAGTCGAAGCAGAAAAGCGAGCTCCAGCAGCAGCTGGAGAGGGCCTTGGAGAAGAAGAGGCGTGAGGTGGAAAAGCTGGGCCCCTCGCTCGTGTTCTTCTCCGCCGACTTCCACCGTCCCTTCGCCAGTGAGACGTACTTCCTGCCGTCGGAGCGCACGCGCGGTCTGACCTCCCTGGACCGCGAGGAGGCGGCCGAGACCGAGCTGGAGCCGGCGCCGATGGCGGGGCTGCAGCTGCCCGACGGGGTGGAGGGCTGGAGCACCGATCCGGCTGAGGCCCATTCCCTGCTGACGCCGCAGCTGATCGAGACCCTGAGCGCGTTCATCGCCGAGATGGGTACGGAGTCCGTGGGGGTTTCCTTCACCGGCAGCCGGATCAATCTGGCCTTCAGCGTGGACGTCAACCTGTTCAGCCTCGACCCCACCAGCGCCGACATCCGCGGCACCGCCGAACGGATCTACACCGACGTCGCTCGCTTCCTCCACCTGGTGCAGGACCTGGACCGCTCCCCGCAGGTCTGGGCGCGCAGCTGACGGGGCAGGTGGTTGAAGGGGGGCGCGCAGCTGACGGGGCAGGTGGCTGGAGGG
>NZ_JALLAL010000045.1:0-24321 GCF_023062615.1 Brachybacterium sp. Marseille-Q7125
GCCCGCTTTCGAGGCCGTCGAGATCTCCGACCTGTCACTGAACGACAACCCCACCCGCGCCATCCGCACACTCCACCGATCAGACCCCCGCCGACCGGAGGTGTTGCTTCGACGCTATGACACCACCGCCTGCCGCGCTGGCGAGAGGTGCGGCATAATTGGCAAAAACCAATGCAGAAGTTGCCGCAAGTAAGCAAGTGATGCTCTTGACGAGGAGATGCTTAATCTGCTCAACCATGCTTGCCCTTCCCCCAGGATGCGGTGAGTAAGGCAACGTGCCATTCGCCATCGACCCATTCCATGCCGCCGACGGTGATGTAATCGATTGGGCCGTAGGAGGCTTTCTCTCCGGTCTCGGGATCGGGGCGCGAGTGATCAGAAATAGTAAAGGCCCAGCCTATCTCGAATTCGGTCGTCAGTCCTTCTTCTGATATGAGGTTCACTTCCTCTATGTCGAAGTCGCTCCAGTAGATCCCAGTCTTGCGAGCGGTTCTGATTTCTTCATTGAACTGCTTGCATGCATTGCAGCTGTCCTCTTCTAAGGCTGCAACAACGGTGTCATCTCCTGTCTTGCGCCCCCACATCGACATGGCGATGTAGTACCGGAACGCTTGTGCCGCACCTTCCTCGGTGTGCTCATCCATCCCCGGGAAGTCGGCGCGGTCAGGTGCTGGGATATCGGGTGCGGCCTGGGAGTCGCCGTCGCCGCCTCCATCTCTGGCCCCGTCGTCACCACCACCGTCGCTCGCCTCGCTCTCGTCACCCCCGCCGTCACTGGTCTGGGGCTCAAAGCCGAGGTCCGGTGGCGGCGTGGTGACGGGCCCCTTGCCGTCGTCACAGGCGGCGAGGCCGAGGATGAGCACGGCGGATGCCGTGGCGGCGATGAGGCGTCGGGCCATGAGGAGAGCTCCCTATTCGTGTCGTGGAACACAGTCACGGTAGCGACCCGAGGTCACCGCGTCAGCTGGCTCTCCAAAATTGTGGATAACTCTCCCAGGTTCGCGAGCCTCGCCAGGGGCAGCGTGCCGCGCTCAGGGCCGCCCGTCGCGCCCCCCGCCCTCACTCGGGCGCGTCGCACCCCTCGATGACCTCGTCGAGGATCTCCGCGGTGTCACGCAGGCGGTCGATCTCTTCGCCCAGGCGCCGCCGATGCGCCCGCAGCTCCTCCACCGCACCCCCATCGGCCCCGGCCTCACCGAGCAGCGCGGGCAGCAGCGGCGCGATCTCCCCACTGCTGAGCCCCGCACCGAACAGCCGCTGGACCAGCCGCACCCGCACCACATCGGCCGCATCGAAGCGCCGATGCCCAAGCGGCGTGCGCATCGGCTCCAGCAGCCCCTGCGCCTCGTAGTAGCGCAGCGACCGCTGGCTGACACCGGTGCGAAGGGACAGCTCTCCGATGCTGAAGCTGCCGAGCTGCGCGGGGGTGACATGCGTGTCAAGGACGGTCATGCGTCGACAGTACGTCCCGAGACCATCACTTCCGCGCAGGTCAGACCGGTGTGTCGCGCCATGACATCGATGTCACCGCAGGATTTTCGCGCCGCCCGGAACCCATCTCACCCAGGACCCCAGGCCCAGGACACCACTCAACACCCCGGTGGCAAACCCGCCCCATCTGGCGCACCGTCAACCGACCCGGCAGAGCCCCCACCCGCTCACGTCACCGGCCACGGTCGCAGTAAACTCAGCCCCGTCGGCCACCGCCGTCCCCGGTCTCACCAGCAGGAGGTCCCCATGGCAGCCTTGAGCGGCATGCTGATCGTCATCATCGCGGCGTTCGTGGGGGTCATGTTCCTGGTGGGCGTGGCCGCCGTGATCGTGGGCGGCGTGATCCTGACCCGCCGCTCCGCCGCGAAGAAGGCGCAGGGCGACTCCGTCGCACCCACCGCGCAGGCCACCCCCGCGGCCCCGACGGGCCTGGCCCCCCAGGCTGGACCCGGCCGGATGGCGACCTCTTCCCCGATCGCGCCCCAGGCCGGGTCGCAGCCTCCCTCCCGGCCCCGTCCACAGAGCTGAACCGGTCTCCGGGACCGGGAGGGCACCCGCCGCTCAGGCGGCGGGCTGGACGACGCCGTCGCGCAGCGTGATCACACGGTCCGCATCGTCTGCGAACTCCTCATCGTGCGTGACCATCACGGTCGCGACGGACAGCTCCCGGGTGATCCCCACCAGCAGATCCACCACGGTGCGGGAGCGCTCATGGTCCAGGGCGCTGGTGGGCTCATCGACCAGCAGCACCGCCGGATCCGTGCACAGCGCCCGGGCGATGTTCACCCGCTGGCGCTGCCCGCCGGAGAGCTCATGCGGACGCCGCCGGGCGTACTGCTCCATGCCCACGCGCTCCAGCAGTTCATCGGCCCGCTGCGCCCGGGCCTTCTTCTCCGCCCGACGCAGCCCCGCGATATGGCTTGTGACCAGCAGCTGCTCGCGCACCGTGAGGGCCGGCAGGAGGTTCGGCTGCTGGAACACCACGCCGATCCGATCCCGCCGCACCAGGGTGCGCTTCTTCTCGCTGAGCTGCGCAATATCGGTGCCCTCGATCATGACGGCCCCGGAATCCGGGACCACAAGGCCCGCGGCGACGCTCAGCAGCGTCGACTTCCCCGACCCCGAGGGCCCCAGGATCACCGCGAACTCGCCGCGGTCCACCCGTAGGCTCGCGTGGTCGAGCGCTGTCGTGGTGCGCGGGGTCCCGTCGGCGTGGGTGCCATCGGGATAGGTGACGGTCACGTTGTCGATCCGCAGCGCAGTGCGCACCGGGGCATCGGCCCGATGGGTGTTCGTGCCGGTCGTCGTGGTCGTGGTGGTCATAGGTGCAGCGGTGCTCATGGTGATCAGTTCCCTCCCAGGGCAAGCAGCGGATCCACGCGGGTGACGCGGCGGGTGGCGACGATGGAGCCCAGCAGTCCGATGAGCAGCACGCCCACCACCGGCAGCACCACCGTCACGACGGATGATTCGAAGGGGGCGACGCCCTCGAGCGCTGCGCCACCGGCCCAGCCGACGAGCCCGCCGGCCGCCGCGCCGGCCAGTAGCAGGATCGCCGCCTGGCCCACGGTGTCGCGCAGGACGTAGCGGGCGCTCGCGCCCAGGGCCCGCAGCACCGCGATGTCGCGGGTGCGCTGGATCGTCCACACGGACAGGAATGCGATCGTGACCAGCGCCGAGATCCCGTACAGGAACCCCTGGATGAGGGAGAGCGAGCCGTTCTCCGAGGAGTACGACGGCAGTGCCTGCAGGGACTCCCGGACGCTCAGCGCCCGCGTGTCGGTATCCACGGCGACCGCCTGGACGGCCTCGTCGTCCGCGGCAGCGCCCCGCACCAGCAGAGCGGAGGATTCGGTGTCCTCGGCCTGGTGGGCGAAGGCCCGGAACGTCGCGACGTCCACGTAGCCGACGGGGGAGTGGGAGTACCAGCTGACCTCCACGGTCCCCGCCACAGTCGCCTCCTGCCCGTTGATCGAGACGGTGTCCCCGTCACTGACCTGCAGCGCCTCGGCAGTATCGACGGGCAGCAGGATCTCCCCCTCGTCCAGCGCGGTCGGCAGGGAGGCGGCGACCTGCCCGTCCGGGTCGATCCCCATCAGCGCGAGCGAGGTCACCTCCCCGTCGGCGTCGATGCGCATCTGCCCGACCGACAGCGCCTCGGTCTCCATACCCTCGGCGTCAGACCAGGCGGCAGCTTGATCGGTGGAGACCTGCGAATCAGCCCAGGAGACCTGGTCCCCGAGCGTGGGGGTGAGGACGACGGCATCGGCCGGCAGCTCCTCGATCGCGGAGATGTTCTGGTGCGCCAGGCCCCGCGTGAGCCCGGTCAGCAGCACCAGCAGCAGTGTGAGCAGGGCGATCACCCCGATCATGAGGGTGAAACGCCCCTTGGCATGAAGGATGTCTCGAAGTGCGACGAACATGCCTCCACTCCACTCTTTACGCGAGCCCGACGGATCCGCCCGGCAGGGCGGCATCGGCCGCTGCTCGGTGGAGCCCGGAGCGGTCCGTTCGGACGATGTCCCCTCCACCCCCCGGCTCTACGCTGGAGGAATGCGCGCCCTGAAGGACGGTTTGGACCGCGACAGCACCGACACGCTGGCCGCGCCGCTGCGTATCGCCATGCACCTGGGGTTTCTGCTGCTGCCGACCGTCGGTGCGCTGCGCGCCATCACCACGTCCGACACCCCCAAGGCCCTCGCGATCACCACCGCCGCCCTGCTGGTGACCGTCTACGCGCTGGGAGCCGAGCGGGCGATGCGTCGGCCCTCCCGCCGCGCCGACGGCACCCTGGACCTGCAGCTTCCCGCCGGCGGATGGGTCATGGCGGTGACCGTGGTGTGGATGGGCACGACGATCGTCTCCGCCGCCTTCGTGTGGGTCGCCTTCCCCCTGTTCTTCCTGGTCCTGTTCGCTCTGCCGCGCGTGACACGGGTGATCGCCCTGGCCATCGTGGCGATCTGGGCGATCCTCACGCCGCTGCTCGCCCATGAGCAGTGGGCGCTCGGGATCGGGGAGATCATGGGGCCGATGGTCGGGGCTGTGTTCTCCCTCATCGCCCACGCCGTCTACCGGCGGCTGCTGCGCGAATCCGACCGCAACCGCCGCCTGCTCGCCCAGCTGCGCGAAGCCCAGCAGGACCTCGCCGATTCCGAGCGCCGCAAGGGCGTGGTCGAGGAACGCCAGCGCCTGGCCCAGGACCTCCACGACACCCTCGCCCAGGGCCTGAACTCCATCGTCATGCAATCCCGGGCCGCGGCCGCCGTGCACCCCGGGGCCGCCACCGAGCTGGACGGTATCGAGAACACTGCTCGGGAGAACCTCGCCGAGGCCCGGCGGATCGTTCGCGACCTCGCCGACCGCGCCGGAGAGAGCACGCTCGAGCAGTCCCTGCGGACCGTCATCGCCGCCGCCGAACGCCAGCCCGGGGCGCCGGGCCTCGAGCTGCGCGTGGACGGAAGCGCCCGCGAGCTCGAACCCGCGCAGATCGAGACCCTGCATCGCGGCGCCCAGTCGCTGGTCGCGAACGTGCTGCGCCACGCCCGGGCGGAGCGGTGCGTGCTCACCCTGGCGTGGTGGGAGGACCGGGTGAGCCTGGATGTGGCCGACGACGGCATCGGCTTCGACCCCGCGACCGTGACCACCCGCGCCGCCAGCGGGAACGGGCCCGAGCGCGCCGATGGCGGGGATGGGCTCCGCCTGCTGCGCCGCCGCCTTGCGAGCGCCGACGGTACCGTGAGCATCGACTCCGCCTCCGGCGAGGGCACCACCGTCGGACTCGTGCTGCCGCTGGAACCCGCTGCGGGACTCGAGACCACAGCCCCCGCAGAACCCCGAGCCCCCGCAGCACCCCACGCCGCCGTTGAGCCCCGAGCCGCAGTTGAGCCCCGAGCCGCCGCAGTCCCCGAGGAGGCGCCATGAGCATCCGCATCATGATGGTGGACGACCACCCCGTGGTCCGTGCGGGCCTGCGCGCCCTGCTCGAAGCGGACCCGGACATCGAGGTGGGCTGCGAGGTGGGATCCGGGGAGGCGGCGCTCGCCGAACTGGACCGCCTGGTCACCCTCGGGGATACCCTCCCGGACCTGGTGCTCATGGACCTGAACCTCGGCGCCGGCGCCGGCGGTATCGAGACCACCCGTACCGTGCGCGAACGCCACCCCGGGGTGCAGGTCCTTGCGGTCACGACGTTCGACACCGAGGCGGACATCGTCGGCGCCCTCGAAGCCGGGGCCGTCGGCTACGTCCTCAAGGACTCCCCGACCGCGGCCCTCGTGGACGCCGTGCGGGAGGCCGCCGCCGGACGCTCCGTGCTGTCCCCGGAGGTGCAGCAGCGGCTCGTGGCCCGCATGACCAGCCCCGCGACCGCCCTCTCCCCGCGCGAGAGCGAGATCCTCGAAGCCCTCGCCGGCGGCGCGACGAACCGGCAGGTCGCCAAAGCCCTGTTCATCTCCGAATCCACCGTCAAAACGCACCTGGTGCACCTGTACGAGAAGCTCGGCGTGGACAACCGCACGGCCGCCCTGCGCGTGGCCCGGGAGCGTCGGCTCATCCGCTGAGGCGTGCCCGGGTCGGGAGTGCTGGCAGTGCTGGTGACGCTGGCTGTGCGGTGCCCGGACGGTGCAGTGCCCGGGGCCCGGATGGCTTCGGTCCCTGGCTGCCACGGAGCGCTGGTGCCAGGATGTGGCCATGACCGTGCTCATCGCCTACGCCACTCACTCCGGCGCCACCCGCACCCTCGCTGAAGCGCTCGCCGAACCGCTGCGCGAGGCCGGGCTGGACCCCGTGCTCGCCGACGTCGAGACCGACCCGGACCCCGCCGCGCACGACGCCGTGGTGCTCGGCTCCGGCATCCGCGCCCTCTCCGTCGAAAAGAGCGCCTCGACCTGGGCTACCACGCATATCGACGCGCTCGGCACGAGGCCCTTCGCCTTCTTCTCCGTCTCCGGCTCCGCCGCAGACCCGGCCAACCGTGAGAACTTCAAGCCCACCGACGCGTTCCTCGCCAAGCTCACCCTGCACCCCATGGCCGTGAAGAACTTCCCCGGCTGGGTGATCATGGACAAGATTCCCCTGCACGAGCGGCTGCTGCTGAAGTCCATGCGCACCCCCGTCGGCGACTTCCGCGACCTCGAGGCCGTCAAGGAGTGGGGACGGCACCTGGTGGGGCTGCTCGGGGGCTGACCTGCAGTGACGATGTCCTACGCCGGTAGTACAATGCGGTCATGACGACGATCAGCAAGCGCGAGCTCAACCAGCAGACCGCCGCGGTGCTCGCTCGTGTCACCGATACGGAGGATGTGGTCGTGACGGAGCGGGGCGTGCCGCGGTGGCGCGTCAGCAGCGCCCGAGAATCCGAAGGCGTGCTGGCGAGGCTCGAGCGGCAGGGGAGATTCACCCCTGCGCGGTCGACGCCGTCCCCGTGGCCGTCGCGGGTCGGCGGGCCCGTGTACACCTCGAGTGAGGCGGATGCGTTCCTCGCCGAGATGCGCGGCGATCACTGAGTCATGAGCAGTGACCTCGTCTATCTCGACTCCTCCGTAGCTCTCCGCGCGATCCTCGATGTTCCGGAACGCACGAAAGTCCAGTCCTGGATGGACCGGGCCGGGACTCTCGTGTCCTCCCGCCTGCTCCGCACCGAGGTGGTGCGCGTCCTCCGCCGTGAGGGACGGTCCCTCGTCGACGGGACGCCGCTCCTGGATCGGGTGGGACTGCTCGAGATCGGGCGCGACACGCATGCTGTGGCCGAGTCCATCGAGCGCCACGTGAAGACCCTCGATGCGCTGCATCTCGCCACTGCGCTGCTCCTGGGCGAGCCGGTCGTCGTCGCCACCCATGACAGGACGATGAAAGACGTCGCGGCGCATCTCGGGCTGGAAGTCCTGGACCCTGTCGATCGCGTCGGATGAGGCCGAATCGACCGTTCCGTTTTCCTCATCCTTTCCGCACGACCCGCAGGAACAGCTCATGGAAGCGTGTCTCGCCGGTGGACTCGGGTGGAAGGCGAGACCCATGACCCGGCTCTGCCGCGCCGCGACCGCGCGGCCGTCCGGCAGCGCGGCGAGCAGCTCCGCGACCGCCCAGATCTCCTCGATCAGCGGCGCGGATGAACGCGGCCCGCACCGGCGGCCCGTCGGCCGGCGGACCCTCGAGCGCGGGCACCGCGAGGTCCGTCTCGAAGGACTCCGTCTGCCGACCGAAGGCGTTGCGGCGCACGGTCACATCCAGCCCGCCGAAGGTCTCCTGACCGGGGCTGCCGCCCCGCAGGCGCTCGGCCAGCAGGATCAGCCCCGCGCAGGTGCCGAGCACCGGGAGCCCGCCCGTGATCACCTCCCGCAGCGGCTCCCGCAGGCCGGTGGCCAGAGGATTGTCGATCATCGCCTGACCGAACGAGGCAATACCGTTCACCACCGGTACACCGATGTTGTCCCAGGTCCATCCAGCTGCCTCTTCAGCAGTGCCGAGAACCCAGTCCAGAGGATCGAAATCGATGCCGAGGTTCTCGCGGGCGTGCTCCAGGGCTACCGATCTCGCCGCCTCGGGGCCGGGAGCCATGGAGATGATGCGGGCATGTGCCCCGGGGCCGAGCGGGAAGAGCAGGGCGAAGGACGCCCGGCCGAACCGTGTGGCGAGGGAGTGGTCCGGCAGGCCCTCGACGAGCGCGCTGACACCGGTGTCCTCGGCATCGGTCCCGGACAGGAGCGCGACGAGCCGGTGTCGCCACCGCGGGGGCGCTCCCTCGCTCTCCAGGGCGCCGGCGAGCAGCGCTTCGTTCTGGCTCTGCTCGAAGATCTGCAGTCCCGGATAGGGGGTGTCGTCCTCCTGGATGGATTCGATGGAGAACCCGACGGTATCGGCGTTCTCCCCCAGCCGCGCCGAGCAGCTGATGCTCGGGATGGCAGCGATGCCCCGTCCGCTCCCCCAGGGGATCGACTCTCTCCTGCCCGGTCAGAGGGAGTGGCAGTTCGAGGTCCTGCTGCGCGGTCTGCGGCCCTGAGGCCTACCGGGTCTTCTCGATCGTGCCGACGATCCGCTCGGCGATCTCCCGGAGCGCCGCCTGCTGGGCGGGGTCGAGGGGGCCGATCGCGAGGTCCAGCACCTCCGCGGCGTGGCCCGGCGCGGTCTCGACGACCTTCGCCATCCCGGCCTCGGTGAGCGCGGCGGGCAGGCGCACCAGCAGGCTGGTCAGGGCGCGCCAGGTCCGCTGCTCCTCGGGCGTGAGCCAGCGCGGGTCCTCGGGGTCCTCACCTGCGCGAGCCTACCCGCGACGCCCGGTCAGCCGAGCGATCCGAACCAGGCGCGGCACAGCTCGTCCTCGCCGGGCGCGGTGGTGATTTCCAGCAGGTGCCCGGTCTCGGTCCGCGCGAACGTGGGGGAGTAGTTCGGGCAGTAGTTGTCCCACGGATCCTCGACCGGCACCGGCGCGGGCTCGGTGACCCAGCGGATCCTCCCCTGCAGGGAGCGGCTGTTCGTGCGCAGCACCACCTGCCCGTTCAGCGGGGAGAGCCCCCCGTCGTCCATGTAGTGCATCTGCGAGCCGAGCAGTACCGATCCGTCCTCGTCCACCAGCAGGGTGGGGGTGTGGCGGGGCTCGGTGCCATCGGCCGCCCGGATCACCGCATCCCGCGCGGTCGGATCGCCCCAGTGGCGCGGATCATCGGTGGTGCGCACGAAGGTGCGGCAGAAATCCTTGGGCCCGCACACCTCGTAGCTCATCGCCCACGCCCCGGTGCGCAGGCGGCGCACATTCGGCATCCCGGGACGGGCCGACGGGTCCTCCAGCTCGATCACCGGCTCCGGATCCGTCCAGGTGAGCCCATCGGTCGAGGTCTGCTGCACGATCTTCTGAGAGTGGTTCTCCCCGTCGGTCTCATCGCAGAACCACATGACGAGCGTCCCGTCATCGGCCACCGCGAACTCCGGCTCCCACAGTCCGCCCTCGTTCTCGGCGACGTGGCTGATGGCGATCTGCTCCCAGGTGCGGCCCACGTCGGTGCTCGCCCAGATGCGGATGGACATGCGCCGCTCGGGCCGATCCTGCCCCACCGACGCCGCCCACAGCAGGGTCCCGGTCGGCAGCTCACCCACGGCGCGCGGCAGCTCGAACAGCGTCGCGCAGCACAGGCCCTCCCCGCCCGAGGTCGCGTCGTCGAACACGGAGCCCACCTGCGTGAATGAGGCGCCACCGTCGGTGGACTCCCAGATCGCCCCGGACCCGGAGGGGCCCTCGAAGGTCACGATCGAGGCGAGCAGCCGCTCGGTCGGATCGTCCTGGCGGGTAAGGCGCAGCACCCGCGGGTACAGCCCCACCCCGTCGTGCAGCAGCTGCGGCGCACGGTCCTGGCCGCGGCGCGGCCCGCGTCCAGGGCGGGAGGGGGCCGACGGGGGTGGCGCCGCGATCGCCGGAGCGGCCGCGGAGGTGGTGAGCGCCGCGGCCAGGGCCGTGGTCACAGTGCGTCGACGCATGATCGGGGTCCTCTCTGCAGGGTTTCTCGGTCGGGAACTGCCGGTCAGGTGTGCCCGTTGTCAGGGCTGCTCGGCGCGCAGGCGCAGCATCGCCCAGCAGATCGGCGGAAGCTCGGCGAGGATCCGCCCGTCCTCGACGTGCACGCCAGGCAGTGGCCGCGGGGTGACCGCCTCGGGGTCCTCGGCGGAGTTCACGGTGCGGGGGTCCTCCTCATGCAGGTGCAGCGCCTCGATCACCGTGAGCGGCCCGAACGCGCTCACATCCACGGCAAGCTCGAGAGTCTCCTCCGCCGAGCGGTTCACCGCGAACACGGTCAGCAGGCCTTCCTCGTCATCCCAGGTGGCGACCGCGTCCAGGCAGGTGCTCTCCCCATGCCGGGCGCTGGTGAACATCGGGGAGTCCACGACGGTGTGCAGCACCGTGCCGTGGGCATGCCGGGAGGTCAGCGCGAAGGGGTGGAAGATGCTCTGGCGCCACGCCGGCCCGCCCGGGGTGGTGCGGATCGGCGCGAGGACGTTCACGAGCTGCGCCAGGCACGCGGCGCCCACCCGGTCGGCGTGCTGCAGGATCGTGATCAGCAGGCTTCCCAGCACCACAGCGTCCTGCACGTCATAGGTGGACTCGGCGAAGCGCGGGGCGATCGGCCAGTCATCACCGCTCGGCTCCTCGCCGGGGTCCGGCCCGGGATGGACCACGTTCCACTCATCCAGGCTGATCAGCACCTGCTCGCGCGAACCCTGCATGGCTGCGACGTGATCGCAGACCGCGGCCACCGCGCGTAGGTACCCATCGAGGTCATCGGCTGAGGCGAGATAGGAGGCGGCATCCGCGTCGCGCTGCTGGTAGTAGACGTGCGCGGAGATCATCGCGACCTCATCCCCGCAGGCCTCCAGCACCACCTGCTCCCAGCGCCCGTAGGTGGGCATCGTCCAATGCGAGGACCCGCAGGCGATAAGCTCCAAACCGGGATCCGCCCGATGCAGCGCGCGAGCCGTCGCACCCGCGAGCATCCCGTACTGCTCCGGCGGCATATGACCCAGCTGCCACGGCCCATCCATCTCATTGCCCAGGCACCACAGGCGCACGTCGTACGGCTCTGGATGCCCATTGCGCGCCCGCGCATCCGCGAGCTCCGTCCCCGGGGCGCCATTGCAGTACTCGAGCAGATCTGCCGCCGCCTGCACGCCGCGGGTGCCGAGGTTCACCGCCATCATCGGCTCCACCTGCGCGGCAGCGCACCAGGCCATGAACTCATCGACCCCAAACGTGTTCGGCTCCGTGGAATGCCAGGCCAGATCCCGCCGCACGGGCCGCTGCTCGACGGGCCCCACCCCGTCCTCCCAGCGGTAGCCGGAGACGAAGTTCCCGCCCGGGTAGCGCACCATACTCACCCCGAGCTCCCGCACCAGTTCCAGCACGTCCTCCCGCAGCCCCTGAGCATCGGCTCGCGGATGGCCGGGCTCGACGATGCCGGTGTAGACGCAGCGCCCCATGTGCTCCACGAACGCCCCGAACAGCCGACGGCGCACGGGTGCGATGACGAACTGAGGGTGCAGGGCGATGCGGGCGAGGCTGCTCATCGACTCACTCCTGGCTCGGGAGGCGGTGACGGCAACGGCACCGCGCGAGGTGTCTGGGCGACAGGTGTTGTCGACCTTAGTTCAACGATGTACTCTGTGTCACGCCTCACACAGCAGTGGGGTGCCGGAGTTCGTCGATGAGCTCCGGGAGCCCGGCCGGGAGCCACCGGCCACCAGGAGCACTCTCGACGACGAGATGGATCACCCGGGATGAGACGACGACGATTCCTCAGCGGCGCCCTTGGCGCCTCGGCCCTCACCGCCCTTGGCGCGACGGGCTGCGGCAACATGCAGTCCGCGGACCCTGACACGATCACCTTCATGTTCCGCGGCTCCACGGAGGAGCGAGACGTGTTCTCGCGGGCCGTCAAGCTCTTCGAAGAGCGCTATGACACCACGGTCAACATCATCTCCACCTCGGCGGACCAATACGCCACCAAGCTGCAGACCGCCATCCTCGGCGGCCGCACCCCGGACGTGTTCTACTTCGACGCTGGCCGCGCCACCGCCTACATGGTCAACGGCGTCCTCGCCGACATCACCCCGTACGTCGAATCCACCGACCTGCCCGTGGATGACATCTGGCAGGCGGGCTTGGACCTGTACACGTTCGACGGCGATCAGCGCGGCTCCGGCCCCATCTACGGGATGCCCAAGGATCTGGGCCCCTTCTCCTTCGGCTTCAACAAGAGCCTCTTCGACGAGATGGGCGTCGAGCACCCCGACCCCGATGTCCCGCTGACCTGGGATGAGTACCTCTCACGCTGTCAGCAGCTGACCGGGGACCGCGACGGCGATGGAAAGGTGGACACCTGGGGTGCGTCCATCAACGTCGGCGCGGAGATCCACGCGTTCCTGTGGTCCAACGGCGCCGACTGGCTGAACGAGGACCTCACGCAGGTCACCGTGGACACCCCCGAGTTCGCCGAAGCCCTGCAGTTCATCGTCGACCTGCGGGAAGTCCACGAAGTCACCCCTTCGATCAACGACACCGAGGGCCTGGACGGCTACCAGCGCTGGCTGCGCGGACAGATCGGCTTCTTCCCCGTCGCCCCCTGGGACCTGACCCTCTACCGCACCCTCGACTTCGACTTCGACCTGTGCCCCTACCCCGTCGGCGCCACCGGTAAGCCGGCCACCTTCATCGGCTCCCTCGGCATCGGCGTGTCCGCGAACAGCACCAAAAAGGACATGGCCGCTGAACTCGCCATGTTCCTCGCCTGCGACCCCGAGGCGCAGGAAATCATCGTCGGCGAAGGCCAGACCATCCCCAACACGCAGACCCACGCCCGCGAATGGGTGAAGGACACCTCCACCGAGCCGCAGAACAAACAGGAGTACATCGACATCGTCGAGGACTACGGCCGGTTCGTGCAGGACATGCTCACCTACACCCCGGAGTGGCTCCACGCCTTCCACACCAACCTCCAGCCCGTCCTCGAGGGCCGCCGCGATGTCGTGGAATACCTGGCCGAGACGCAGCAGTCCATGCAGGGCTTCCTCGACGCCGGGAACGAACAGTTCCGCATCGACCAGGAGGCGAACTCATGACGAGCCCCCGTGACCAGCTCGCCGTCGGCTCTGCCGCGGCCTCCGGTGCCGCCGGGCGCGCCGCCGGGAGCGGCGTCCCCCTGCGGCCGCAGCACGAAAAAGGGCGACTGCACCGCCGCGAACGTATCTGGGGTGGCCTGTTCATCACCCCGCCGGTGGTGGGCTTCGCCCTGTTCGCCCTGGCCCCGCTGCTGTTCTCCTTCTACGCGGCGTTCACCCACTGGAACGGGCTGTCCGCGCCGCTGTTCTCGGGCCTGACGAACTTCCGCACTATGTCCAGCGACCCGCAGTTCTGGCAGTCGCTGGGCAACACGGTGTTCCTCATGCTCGGCATCCCCATCGGCCTCTCGATCTCCCTCGCGCTGGCCCTCGCGCTGAACCGCCGGATCCCCGGCCGCGCGGCGTTCCGCGTCATCTACTACCTGCCGGGCGTCTCCTCCGTCGCCGCGATCTCGATCCTGTGGCAGTGGGCGCTGAACGGCGACTTCGGCCTCATCAACCAGGTACTCGCGATGGTCGGCATCGAGGGACCGAACTGGCTGGCGGAGAAGGCCTGGGTCAAGCCCGCGCTGATCATCATGGGCGTGTGGAAGGGCATCGGCTTCTCCACCCTGCTGTACCTCGCGGCCCTGCAGTCCGTGCCGCGCAACCTCCTGGAGGCCGCGATGCTGGATGGCGCCGGGGCCTGGCGACGCTTCCTGCACGTCACCGTGCCGATGCTCAGCCCCGTCACGTTCTTCCTGGTGGTCACCGGGATCATCGGCGGCGCCCAGATGTTCGCGGAGATCAACATCATGACCCCGACGGGCGGCCCCGAGTTCGGTTCCGCCACCATCGTCTGGTACATCTGGCAGCAGGGCTTCCAGAACCTGAAGCTGGGATACGCGACCGCCATGAGCCTCGTGCTGGGCCTCATGATCTTCGTGGTCACGGCCTTCCAGTTCTACCTGAACTCGCGCAACGTCTTCACGGTGGAATGAGGAGGACCGACCCATGGCGACCACCAGTGCACTGAGCTCCACCCCGCCCGCCGCCGTCGGCGCCGAGGCCGCCCCGCGTCGGCGCCGCAGCGAGCGCCGCTTCCAGAGCCCGGCCGATGTCATCGTGTTCATCCTGCTGTGCCTGGGTGCCTTCACGATGCTGCTGCCGCTGGCCTGGATGCTCTCCACGTCTCTGAAGACCCGGGAGAACGTCTTCGTCCTGCCGCCGCAGTGGATCCCCGACCCGATCGTGTGGGAGAACTACCTGCGGATCTGGGAGGCCGGCCCCATCCTTACCGGCATCATCAACTCCTCGATCGTGTCGCTGACGGTCATCACCATCGGCACCATCACCTCGAGCTTCGCCGCCTACGGGTTCTCCAAGATGAAGATCCCCGGCAAGAACGCGATCTTCCTGGGGCTGCTGGCCGGCATCATGATCCCCTTCCCCGCGCTCATGATCCCCACCTTCATGCTGTTCAGCAGGATCGGCTGGGTGGACACCCTGCTGCCGCTGATCGTGCCGGGCCTGTTCGGAAACCTCATGATGGTGTTCTTCCTGCGCCAGTACCTCATGAGCATCCCCGACTCGCTCATCGAAGCGGCCGTGATCGACGGTGCCTCGCACCCGCAGATCTTCGGACGAATCGTGCTGCCGCTGATCAGGCCCGCGATCGCCGCGCAGGTGATCCTGTGGTTCATGGGCACGTGGAACGACTACCTGGGGCCGATCATCTACCTCAACAGCGAGAACGTGCACACCCTGCAGCTGGTGATCGCGAACTTCAACGCCACCTACGCGGTGCAGACCGACTTCCCGCTGATCATGGCCGCCTCGATCGTCTCCCTCATCCCGGTGCTGGCGGTGTTCCTCATCTTCCAGCGCCAGATCATCGAATCGATCGCCCTGACCGGCAACAAGGGATGAGGACCGGGCGATGACCCAGCAGCACGCCGCCACACCGGCGGAGACCCTCGGCGGAGGAACCGCCGGCACCGTGATGACGGTGCTGGCGTGGGTGCCGCGCCTGGTGCTGCTGCACCTGGCGTGGCTGGCCCTCACCCTGCTGGGCGGTGTGCTGCTCGGGGCGGCGCCGGCCACCGTGGTGCTGATCCGCATCCTGCGCGAGCGGGGTGAAAGGGCCGCTGAGGCTGCCGGAGAGGGCGCCGTGAGGGGTGCCGACGGGGGAGTCGCAGACTCGGGGTGGAGCGGGCTGCTGGTCGCCTGGCGGGCCGAGCTGGGTCCGGCCAACCGCGTGGCCGGGCCCTTCCTGCTGATCGGTGCCGCGGCGGCGCTGAACGTGCTGCTCGGCATCGCCGGGCTGCTGCCCACCTGGTTCGTGCCTGCTGGGCTGATCGTCGCCGCGCTGCTCGCCCTGCTGGGGGCGGTATGCAGCGCCCACGCCCTCGCCCTGCGCGCCGTGCACCCGCAGCTGCCCTTTCCCGCCGCGCGCACCGCCGCGCTCACCGGCCCGCTACTGCTGCCCGGGGCCACACTGTCCTGGATGATCACGATCGCCGCGGCGGCGGTGATCAGTGGGATCATCATGCCCGTGGGCCTGCTCATGAGCGGAGGGATCGGCGTGACGGTGACCGCGGTGCTGCTGGCCCGCGCCTGGGAGCGTCGCATCGTCGACGCTCGGCAGACGGTGGCCGCGGCGTGAGCGAAGCGCACACCGCCGGATCGGAGGAGCCGACGGAGCTGCCGCGCCCCGCGACCATGCGGGACATCGCCCAGCTGCTCGGGGTGTCGATCAAGACCGTCTCCAACGTCGTCAACGACCGGCCCAACGTCGGCCCCGCCACCCGCGAAAAGGTCCAGCAGGCTATCCGGGACCTCAACTACCGCCCCCAGGTGAGCGCCCAGCAGATGCGCACCGGCACCAGCGGGCTGATCACCCTCGCGATTCCCTCCCTGGCCGGCAGCTACTTCTCCGAACTGGCCCAGGAGTTCGCCGACGAGGCACAGCGCCGCCGCCGCAGCATCATGCTCCACAGCACCGCCGCCGGACGGGACGAGGAGCACAGTGTGCTGTCCGGCTTCACGCGTGTGCTGGGTGACGGCGTCGTGTTCAACCCCCTGCTGATCGGCGAAGACGTCCTTGCGCAGCTGGGCCACACCATCCAACCCACCGTGTTCATCGGAGAGCACCTGGAGGAGACCCGCCTGCCGCAGGGCTCGGACTATGTGCGCACCGACAACGAGCAGGCCGCCCACGACGCGACCGTTCACCTGCTGCAGGCCGGCCGCACCCGCATCGCCTACCTCGGGGCGCTCAAGGTCGCTGAAGCCCGGCAGGCCCACTCCACCTCGATGCTGCGCGTGATGGGATACCGGCGGGCGCTCGCCGAGCACGGAGGCTTCGAGCCCATCGTGCAGGAGGTGCCCGGCTGGACCCCAGAGGGCGGCCTGGAGGCGGTGAGGCGACTGTGCGCGAAGCACCCGCAGGTGGACGGCATCGTGTGCGGTAACGACGACATCGCCCGCGGCGCGATCGCCGGACTGCACGCCATGGGGGCGCGGATCCCCGAGGACATCGCCGTCATCGGCCACGACAACATCCACGAAGCCGTGTTGACCACTCCGCCGCTGACCACGATCGACCCCGACCGGCCACGCCTGGCTGCGACCGTGCTGGACCTGCTGCTCGAGCGCATCGGCGGGTATCGGGGCGAGCCGCGTGTGGTGACCACCCCGCATCGGCTGGTGGAGCGCGGGAGTGTGGGGTAGGGGCGAGGGCCGGCTTGGTCGAGATCACCCCGAGGTCACGACTGGCAGAGCCACGGACGATGACGTGATCTGCGCCACGTACTAGCATGCGGGGTCATGCTGGACACCATCACGCGCGTGCGCCTGTCACTCATGATGTTCCTCGAGTTCTTCGTCTGGGGAGCATGGTTCGTCACGCTGGGCACTTATCTCGCCGTGGAGCTCGGCGCCTCAGGGAGTCAGATCTCCCTCGCGTTCCTGACCCAGTCGCTCGGGGCGATCATCGCGCCGTTCATCGTGGGGCTGATTGCGGATCGTTTCTTCCCGGCGCAGCGGATCCTCGGCGTGCTGCACCTGTTCAGCGCGGCCATGCTGTTTCTGGCGGGTCGCCAGGAAGGGTTCGGGTCTTTCTTCATCTTCGCGCTGCTGGCCATGGTGTCGTTCATGCCCACCCTCGCGCTGGCCAACTCCATCTCGTTCCGACGCATGGAGAACCCGGAACGACAGTTCCCGAGCGTCCGGATCTTCGGGACCATCGGCTGGATCATCGCCGGGCTGCTGATCGGCTGGCTGGGCTGGGAGGCCGCCGAGACGCTCTCCCACACCTTCGTGATGGCTGCGATCGGGTCCGCTCTGCTCGGCTTCTACGCCTTCACGCTCCCCCACACCCCGCCAGAGGCGACAGATGGCCCCGCCACGGTCCGGGACATCCTCGGCCTGGATGCGCTCGCGCTCCTGAAGACCCGCTCTTACCTCGTCTTCTTCATCTCCTCGATCCTGATCTGCATCCCCCTGGCGTTCTACTACAACTTCACCAACCTCTACCTCAACGAGATCGGTGTGGAGCGCGCCGCGGCCGTGCAGTCGATCGGGCAGATGTCGGAGGCGCTCTTCCTCCTGGCCATGCCTCTGATGCTCAGGAAGCTGGGGATCAAGAGGACGATCGTGGTGGGGATGCTGGCCTGGGCGCTGCGCTACGTGCTGTTCGGGTTCGGGGATTCCGGCGCGATGATGTGGATGGTGATCATCGGCCTGGTCCTCCATGGCGTCTGCTACGACTTCTTCTTCGTCGCGGGCCAGATCTACACCGATCGCTTCGCTCCCGCGAAGGTGCGCTCTGCTGCGCAGGGTCTGATCTCGCTGGCCACGTACGGGGCGGGCCTGCTGATCGGTGCGCTGGTCTCCGGGCCGCTGGTGGACATGTTCCTGCAGAGCGACGGCACCCATGACTGGAGGTCGATCTGGCTCATCCCGGCAGCGTTCGCTGTCTTGGTCACCATCTTTTTCGTCGGCCTGTTCCGGGAGGAGCAGACCGCCGACGTGCGTGGCTGAACCGTTCAACGTTCGACGACCCTCAACCCATTTCCCCAAGCCGGTTGCATAATGCGTCTGCGCTGGTAGCGTTCCGACTGAACCTGTCGGTGCCGGATCCCGCGAACCGCTCCAGCGCGGTCCCGCGGGGTCGGGTCAGGAAGGACACCAGCGCATGACCACCACCCCAGTTCCCCCACTGCGCGTCGGCGTCGTCGGCACCGGCGGGATCTCCTCCGCCCACCTCGCCGGGTGGCGCGAGCTCGGCGTCGAGCTGCACTGTCACAGTCTCGAGGGCGCTGAGCAGTACGCCGAGCGCACCGGGGCCACGGTCCACGACTCGCTCGCATCGCTGCTTGAGGCCGTGGACATCGTGGACGTCACCACGCCCACGCCCTCGCACCCAGAGATCGTCCACGCCGCCCTGGACGCCGATAAGGACGTGATCTGCGAGAAGCCCTTCGCCCTCACCGGCGAGGAGGCCCGCGAGATGGCCGAGCACGCCAAGCGCGTCGGCCGCGCCCTGTATCCCGCGCATGTGGTGCGGTACTTCCCGCAGTATCACGCCGCGAAGCAGGCCGTGGACGCCGGGCGCATCGGGACCGTCGCCGTGCTGCGCTTCGAGCGTACCGGCACCCTGCCAGACCGTGACTGGTACGCCGATGAGGAGCTCTCCGGCGGCATCGTCATGGACCAGATGATCCACGACATCGACCAGGCCCTGTGGATCGCCGGGCCCGCCGTGAGCGTCTACGCCCAGCAGCAGATCGCCCCGTCAGACTCCCGAATCCGCACCGCGCACGTGGTCCTCACCCACGCCTCCGGCGCGATCAGCCACTGCCGCGGGCTGTGGGGCGCGGAGGGCACCGCCTTCCGCTACACCTTCGACATCGCCGGGGATGCCGGGCGCCTGCAGTACGACAGTGACGGCGATCCCGGGGTCATGTTCGACGCCGTGGCCTCTGCGCGCCAGCGCTCGGGTGACGGGTTCCTGCCGGACGTCTCGACGATGCGCGACCCCTATGCGGCGGAGATCGTCGACTTCATCTCCGCGATCCAGCACCGCACACCCACCCGCGTGGAGGCGGCCGACGGCGTCACCGCCGTGGAGGTCTCCCGCGCCGCCCTCGAGTCCCTGCGCACCGGACGGAGCATCGCATGCTGACCTCGACCGATACCGCCGCGCCGCTGAAGGTGGCGCTCATGAGCTGCGCCCATACCCACGCTGGCTCCTACGCCGCGCTGCTCGATGGCCGCGAGGATGTCCAGCTCGTCGTCGCCGACCCCGACGGGTTCGGGGACGTGCAGGCCAGCCGCGTGGTGGGCAGCTACGAGGAGGCCTGGCAGGCGTGGGATAGCGGGCCCGACGCCATCGTGGTCACCGCCGCGAACGCCGACCACAAGGACCTCGTGCTCGAGGCCGCCCGCCGCGGCGCCCACGTCCTGTGCGAGAAGCCGCTGGCGACGTCGGTCGCGGACGCCGAGGAGATGGTCGCCGCGTGCGCCGGGGCCGGCGTGGTGCTCATGACCGCCTTCCCCGTGCACTTCGCCTCCGCCGTCACCGCGCTCAAACAGGCCGTGGCCGAGGGAACGCTCGGCGAGGTGATCGGCCTGACCGGCACCAACAACGGCAAGCTGCCCGACGGCCGGGACTGGTTCACCGATGTGGAGCTCGCCGGCGGCGGGGCGCTCGTGGACCACACCGTGCACATCGCCGAGATCCTCGACAGCATGTTCGGGCCGCCCGAGACGGTCCACGCCGTCGCCAACCGGATCCTGTGGGCCGACCGCGCTGGCGAAGGCGCCGAGACCGGGGGCCTGGTCACCCTGACCTACGCCTCCGGCATGGTCGCCACCATCGACTGCTCCTGGTCCCAGCCTGAGGACGCCCCCACCTGGGGCGGGCTGCGGCTGCAGGCCGTGGGCACCGGCGGGCAGCTCCAGATCGACGCCTTCGCCCAGCACGTGGGCGGACCCGGCCAGTGGCACGCCTACGGCGAGAACACCGACGCCGTGCTCATCGACGCCTTCCTCGACGCCGTGCGCGCCGGTGAGGCCGTGGAGCCGACGGGCGAGGTGGGCCTGCGGACCGTGCGGATCGTCGCCGCGGCGCAGGAATCCGTGCGGACCGGCCAGCCGGTGCGGGTCGGGCAGGGGTGAGCGGGGGCTGAGTCGGGCTGGACGGGCTCTGTCCGGGGCTGGACAGCCTCGGCCCCAGCCCCGAGCCAACCGGCCCACCGGCGCTCACCCCCGCGTCCGCACCCCGATCATCCCGCCGTCGATCGCGAGCAGCACGCCCGAGGTCGATCGGTTGCGCGGGGAGGCCAGGTAGCAGTGCGCCTCGGCCACTTCCTCGGCGGAGACGAGCCGGCCGTGCGGCTGGCGGGCGTTGAGCGCAGCCCGCTCGGCCGCGGGATCCTCGGCCTTCTCCAGCAGCCGACCGATCCACGGGGTGTCCGCCGTGCCCGGCACCACGGCATTGACCCGGATGCCGTCCTTCGCCCAGTCCGCAGCCATGGCCAGGGTCATCGCGCGGACCGCGCCCTTGGAGGCGGAATACAGCACCCGTTCGGGCAGCCCGACTTCGGAGGCGATCGAGGCGGTGTTGACCACGGCCGCATGCTCGGAGACGCGCAGGTGCGGCAGGGCGGCGCGGACCACGCGCGCCACCGAGGTGGCGTTGATGGAGAAGACCCGCGCCCACTCCTCATCGTCGTTCGCGGTCACGTCCCCCTGCGCGCCGATCCCGGCGTTGTTGATGACGACGTCCAGCCCGCCGAGCTGCTCGGCTGCCTCGGCCACAGCCTGGTCCACGCTCGCAGAGTCAGAGACGTCGCAGGTCAAGGGCAGCGCCCCGGCGGGAGCGCCGTCGGGGTGGAGATCGAGCACGGCCACGCGCGCGCCGCGGGCCATGAGCTCGCGGACGGTCGCGGCGCCGATGCCGGATGCGCCGCCGGTGACCAGCGCGCGGATGCCGTCGTACTCGAGGGCGGGAGCGGTGGAAGGGGACACGGGAACCTCCAGATCAGAGCTCGGACACCTCGATCCTACGGCCAGCCACCCGCTAAGGTCGGATGTATCGCGGCTGGTGCAGAACGCAGCGGCCGGCCGCCCCACCGAGCGTCTCCAGGAGGATCCCGTGGAACTGCGACGTCTAGGCCCCGTCGGCCAGGAGAAACCCGCTCTCGTGCACGAGGGGGTGACCTACCGTCTCGACGGCCTGACCGCTGATGTGGATGGCGCGTTCCTGGCCTCCGACGGGCTCGCCCGCGCGGCCAGCGCCCTCGCTGCCGGGGAGCTTCCTGTTTGGGACGGCGCAGATGGTGAGCGGGTCGGCGCCCCGATCGCGCGGCCGCAGGCCGTGATCTGCATCGGCCAGAACTATGCCGCGCATGCCGCGGAGTCCGGGGCGGAGCCGCCCTCCACCCCGATCATCTTCTTCAAGCACCCGAACACCGTCGTGGGTCCGCACGATCCCGTCGAGATCCCGCCGGGGGCGACCACCGTGGACTGGGAGGTGGAGCTGGGTGTCGTGATCGGCGCGCAGGCGTCCTACCTCTCCGATGAACAGGAGGCGCTGGACGTCATCGCCGGGTACGTCACGAGCCACGACATCTCGGAGCGGAACTGGCAGCTGGAGGACTCCGGCGGGCAGTGGTCCAAGGGCAAGTGCGGTAAGGGATTCAACCCCGTCGGACCCGCGCTGGTGCCCGCCGACCACGTGGATCCGCAGAACCTGCGCCTCTGGTCACGGGTCAACGGGGAGGGGCGACAGGACTCCTCGACCTCGGACATGGTGTTCACCGTGGCGCAGCTGGTCCACCACCTCAGCCAGTACATGGTGCTGGAGCCCGGGGATCTCATCAACACCGGCACCCCGCAGGGCGTGGCCCTCTCCGGCCGCTTTCCCTACCTCGCGGCCGGAGACGTGGTGGAGCTGGGGATCGACGGCCTCGGCAAGCAGCGCCAGGAGTTCGTGCCCCACGCCTGAGAGGGGTGACCCCCGCCTCTCACCGCCCCTCGTCGATCTCCAGCAGGCTCGCGGCGGACTCGATCTCGGTGACCTCGGCGCGCTCCTTGTTCATCCGCTCGAGGTACGGCTGGGCCCGGTCCACCTGCTGCTGCAGGTTCGTCACGGTGGTCAGGAAGTTCTGGTTGGCCTGGGCGCGGAACGTGTCGATCCCGTCCATCGTGCTGAACAGATTGTCGAACGCAGCCTGCAGCGTCTCGGCGGAGACCCCGGAGGTCGCGGCCTGCTGCTGGGTCTTCACCGAGTTGTCGGCGAGCATCTTCGAGGTGCGGTCGATCAGCGAGTCGGTGGTGCGGTTGACCGCATCGATCTGGTCCAGCACGATCTTCTGGTTCTCCAGCGCCTGGGCGGTGATCACCGCGGTGCGCAGCGCCGTGACGGTGGTGGTGCGGGCCCGCTCCACGCCCTGCTGCAGCTGGGTGTTGTTGTCCTCGATGACGCCCATGGACATGTAGGCCTGCACGGTCACGGCGATCTGCGTGGCCACGTCCTGGCGGCGCTGCCGCACAGCGAACAGCACGTCCCGCTCGAGCGCATCGGCCTCCATGCCCTTGCCCTCGCCGCGCAGCTGCTCGGCGCGCCGCACCGCCCGGTCATCCAGCAGACCCAGCAGGTGGGAGGCCTTCTGCAGCGCCTCGAGGTCCTCCCACAGGCCGCGCCGCTCCACGGCGAGCTCCGCATTGTCCTTCTGCAGCATCTCCTGGCCGCGCGAGAGGGCGCCGAGCACCTGGTCGAGCTGATCCTGGTTGGTCTCGAAGTTGCGGAAGTACCGCTTTGCGGCATTGCGGCCGGGCAGCCAGCCCAGCGCCTTGTCCGCGAAGGTCTCCTCCTTGGGGGCGAGGTCCTCCATGGTGGTGCGCAGCTCCGCGAGGGACTTCGCGACCGACTCCTGGGCGTTGCCCTTGTCCTTGGACTGCTTGAGGGTCTGCTGCATGAACCGCGAGGAGCTCTGGCTGGTGCGCTCGAAGGTGCGTCGCGCCACCGCGCCGAGCGCGTTGACCTGCGCGGTGTACTCCTGGGAGGCGGGGTTCATCGCGGCGACCTGCTCCACCCACGCATCGGCCCGCTGCTCGAGCTCGCGCTGCTGCTCTGGCGGCAGATCCGGCAGGGCGGAGACGGCCTGCTCCTCGGTGACCTGCTCGGTCGGCTCGGCAGGGGTCAGCTCGGTCGCGGGGGCGGGCGGCTGCAGCTTGTCCATGGGGTCCTCCTGGGGCGGGGTCGAAGCGATGGGGTCAGGTCTGGTCGGGCAGGCGGGTCAGGGTGGGCGGTCACTCCCGCAGGTCAGGGCCGACGGGGCGGTGCGAAGGTGTCAGACGTCGAAGGTGGGGTCCAGGCGCCGATCGGCGAGCCGCGTGGTGAGGAACTCGTGGTGCACCTCGAGGGAGCGGGTCACCCCGGAGACCACGTCCCCTTCGATCCGCTCCACCCCTTCGGCGAGCACGGCGAGCTGCTCATCGATGCTCTTCAGGTTCGCGAGCGCCTCGCGCCGGGCGTCGCCCTGGAACGAGGCGAGGAAGCGGATGGTGTCCTCGGTGGCATCCAGCAGCTCGGGGATGTACCGCGAGGACATGCCCTCGAGCATCATCACGTCCCCATCGGAGGGCCGACGTCCCTGCAGCACCTCGTGGCCCAGCAGGGCATCGATCCTGGCCAGCAGCGAATCGGCATGCTGCAGCACGGACTTCACGGCAGAGCCGGGGGAGCGGCGGCGCAGCTCGACGATGCGGCGGCGCTGCTGTGTGGTCGCATCCACGACCTCTTCCAGCAGGGCGCGGGTGGAGGGCGCCATATCGGCATCGGTCAAGGTCAGACGGGGCTTGGCTGGTTTGCGGTTCCGCAGCAGGAACGCGGAGCCACCGCCGACCACGGCGCCCACCCCGAGGCCCGCCGCGAGCGGCCACAGCAGCCCGGCACCGCCGATCAGCGCGGCGATCCCGAAGACCGTGAACACGCTGAACCCACTCACGCCGCCCAGCACGGTGGGCACGCCGCGGGTGAGCCACTTCCCGCGGCGGCGCGGCACCGACACGGCTTTTGAGTGCGGCGGATGGACCTTCCCCTCGAGCGGCCCCTGCGCAGGGCGCGGCCCCCACATCGTGCGGCGCTCCGCCGTCGCCTTCCACGGCAGGTCACGGGAGCCCGACGCGGCGGGGGGGGCCGGGCGCGGGGGGGGGGCCGACGGGGCGTGAGCCGCCGAGTCC
>NZ_JALLAL010000046.1:0-23625 GCF_023062615.1 Brachybacterium sp. Marseille-Q7125
GCTTTATTGGGGTGCGGGGCGGTCAGGCCGGGACGGGGGTGGCGGTCTTGGCGGGGATGATGGGGCCGACGGTGGCGCTGCCACCCGCCTGCTGTGCGGTGAGCTCGAAGAACACGTCCTCCAGGCCGTTGCCAGCCCCCGCGGCGAGCGAGGTCAGAACGATCTGTTCGCGCAGCGCAAGGCGGCCCATGTCCTCCGGGGTGAGGCTGACGATGAACTGCTGGGGGCTGGGCTGCTCATAGGCGATGCCGTGCTTCTCCAGGGCGCGGCGCAGCGCGGCAGGCTCGAGGGGGCTCACCCGTGTGCCGGTCGCGACGGTGAGCTCCTCCAGAGTGCCTTCGCGCACCAGGCGCCCCTCGGAGATCACGACGAGCCGGTCGACGGTCGCCTCGACCTCGCGCAGCTGGTGGCTGGACAGCAGCACGGTGCCGCCAGCCTCAGCGAAGGAGCGCAGCAGGTGGCGCATCCAGCGGATCCCCTCGGGATCCAGGCCGTTGGCGGGCTCGTCCAGGACCAGCACCGACGGGTCGCCGATGAGAGCCATGCCGATGCCCAGGCGCTGCCGCATGCCATAGGAGTAGCCGCTGACACGCTTGCGTCCGGCGCCCTCGAGGCCCACCTGGGCGAGGACCGCATCGGCCCGATGCGCGGGGACTCCGACGACGCGGGCGGCCATGCGCAGGGATTCCAGGCCGGTGCGGCCGCCGTGCAGGGCGCGCGCATCGAGCATCACGCCGATGGTGCGGGCGGGGTTCTCCAGGGCGCGGTAGGGGACGCCGCCGATGAGGGCCTGGCCAGCGTCGGCCTGGGCGAGGGCGGTGAGGATCCGCAGCGTGGTGGACTTCCCGGAGCCGTTGGGGCCCAGGAATCCGGTGACACTGCCGGGCTCGCAGGTGAAGGTCAGATCGTCCACGGCAGTGTTCGCGCCGTAGCGCTTGGTCAGGCCGCGGATCTCGAGGACAGGGGCGGTGGGGGCGGTGCTCGTGGTCATGGCTCCACCCTGCTCCTGAGCGGGGCGGGCGCGGGAGCGCCGGGGGGCCAAAACCACAGCGACGAAGGTCGGCGCCGCCGGGGTCGGCGCAGGGTGCGGGGGCGACCTTCGTCGGCCATCCCCACCGACCCGCGGCCAGGCGAGACCACCGGCGCCGATGGTGCTGGTGGGGCGCGGTTACAGTGAGCAGGTGAGCGAAGCGCATACACCCCGGCGGAGGATCTGGCAGGAGGCCCCGATCCTCGCCTTTGTGCTGGGCGAGGTGCTGCTCGCGGTCATCGCCAACATGGCGGACCCGGAGCCGAGCACGCCGCTGTGGCGCTTCGGGCTCGTGATCGCGCTCGGGGTGGCGCTGCTGGCGCGGCATCGGCACTGGCGGTGGCTGCTGCCTGTGATCCTCGTGCTCAACGCCGCCGGCATGTCCATCAGCGTGCTGGTGTTCGCCACCTACTTCTATGCCACCTAGGCGCGGTCGCGCGGGCATGTCGCCGCCATCGGGATCCTCGCCGCCCTCAGCGGCGCGAGCCCCGTGCCGATCTTCACGCGCGGCGACATGATCGGGCCCCTGTCCACGCTCGCCGTGACCGTACTGGTGGTCGCGGTGACCCTCGCGACCGGCATGTACACCTCGACCCATCGGGCCCTCATGAGCGAGCTGCGCCAGCGCGCCGAGGAGGCCCAGACCGGGCGGGCCGCCGCCGAGGAAGCGGCGCGGCGGGCCGAGCGCACGCATATCGCCCGCGAGATGCACGACATCGTGGCGCACAAGATCTCCCTGGTGGCGATGCACGCCGGGGCGCTCGAGGTAAACCCGAACCTGGATCGCGAGCAGGTGCAGGCCTCCGCCGGACTGATCCGCGAGACCGCGACAACCGCGCTGAACGAGCTGCGGGAGGTGCTGGGCGTGCTGCGCAGCGACACCGATGAGAAGGCGCCCCTGGCCCCGCAGCCCACCTGGGACGATGTGCGGCGCCTGGTCGTGACCTCACAAGAGGCCGGGCTCAGCGTGGACCTGTTCGACTTCATCGACGACCCGGTGCCCGATTCCCTGGCCCGCACCGCGTACCGGGTGGTGCAGGAAGGGCTGACGAACATCCACAAGCACGCCCTGCACACCAAGGCGCGCGTGGCCCTGATCGGCGAGCCGGGCACGGACCTCGTGATCGAGGTGAGTAACGTGCTGCCCAAGGGGTTCACGACCACGCTGCCCGGCGCCCGCATGGGCTTATCCGGCATCGAGACGCGTGTAACGCATGCGGGCGGGACCATCACGTCGGGACCCACCGACGACGGACGATTCGAAGTGAAGGCGGTGATCCCATGGCCGACGACGACGTGACACGCGTGGCCCTGATCGACGACGACTCCCTGGTGCGCGCCGGCCTCGCGATGATCCTCGGGGCCGATCCGGGCATCGAGGTGGTCGCGCAGGGCGGCGACGGCAGCGAGGCGGTGACGCTGGTGCAGAAGCATCGGCCCGACGTGCTGCTGATGGACGTGCGCATGCCGCAGATGGACGGCATCGCCGCGACCCGCGCGGTGTGCGCCCTGCCCGGCGCGCCGAAGATCATCATGCTGACCACGTTCGACATGGACGAATACGTGTTCCAGGCCCTCGAAGCCGGGGCCAGCGGGTTCCTGCTGAAGGACACCCCGCCGCAGGAGCTGGCACGGGCCGTGCACGTGGTCGCCGCCGGGGATGCGATGCTCTCCCCCACCGTGACGCGGCGGATGCTGGGGCACTTCTCCGAGGCGAACCCCACGCGCGGGCACCACGAGCATCCCGGGCTGAATCTGCTCACCGACCGCGAGCGCGAGGTGCTGGGGGCCGTGGGCGCGGGGCTGTCCAATGCGCAGATCGGTATGCGGCTGTTCATGAGTGAAGCGACCGTGAAGGCGCACGTCTCGAAGATCTTCACCAAGCTGGACTGCACCAACCGCGTGCAGATCGCGATCATCGCCCACGAAGCTGGGATCACCGACCTCGACGAGGCGCCGTAGAGGCGGGGCGTCTATCGCGGATCGGCCGCCTTGAACCAGCCGGCCGGCGGTTCTGTTCCAGCAACTGGAACAAAACGGCCGATCCACGCGCGGGGCCAGGGCGCGGAGCCGGGGGTCGGGCCGCGGAGCCTGGGGTTGGTCCGTCCCCGCCCTCGCGTCAGCCCCAGCCAAGCTCGTGAAGGCGTGCGTCGTCCAGGCCGAACAGGTGCCCCAGCTCGTGCTTCACGGTCACGGCGATCTGCTCCACGAGGTCCTCGCGTGAGGTGGCGTAACGCTGCAGCGGGCCGCGGTAGATGAAGATCCGGTCGGGCTCGGTGAAGCCGTCGAACACCGAACGCTGATCCAGCGGGATCCCGACATACAGGCCCAGCAGCTCCGACCCGTCGGCGTACTCCTCGTCGGGCTCCTCCTCGATGAGGATTGCGACGTTGGCGCGGGCGATCTCACGCGCCACCTCGTCAGGCAGGGAGTCCAGCGCGTCGTCCACCGCCTCCTCGAACTCGGCGCGGCTCATGCGGATCATGCCCCCATCGAACCACGGGGTGGTGGGGAGATGGGGCCGACGGGACGTTGCCGGGGAGCAGACGGGGTGCTGCTGGGTGGCCGATGGGGACGCGCAGGACTGCATCGATGTCGGATGCGCCGCACCTGCCGCTAAGCATCGTGTCTCCAGCGGGTGGTGTCGGTATGCTCTTCCTTGGCGCGTGCGCGAGCACGGCCGGGGCCCCCATCGTCTAGTGGCCTAGGACACCGCCCTTTCACGGCGGCGACACGGGTTCGAATCCCGTTGGGGGTACGCGATTGACCTGCACTGATGCTCGACTGCCGGTCCTCCGGACTACGGTCCGGACTACATCCGAGTCCAGGAGCATCCCACGGCATCAACGTCGGCATGCACGCGCGCCAATGAAGCGCCTTGAAGCGCCCAGGGCTTGCTCCGGGGGTGGACGATCACAGGCGTCGACTCCCCGTTGCGTCCTGACCTCGGAACGAAACCCAGGGCGCTTCAGATCACTGTCCGCGTGGGCTGCCCGCGGGCGGCCTCACCTCACGTCGCCCCTGCTCACCGGCACGCCTCCACCGCCTCGCTCCAGGTGCCGAAGCGGCCGATCACCGTGGAGAGGGACGGGGCGCCGTGCTGCGGCGCCCACCGGGCGTACTCGACGGTGGTGGCGGTGGGGTGCGCGGCGAGGAAGCGGCTCACGTACTCCCCCACCTCGGCGCGGCTGCGGTTCTTCACCTTCGCGGCGTTGGGCTCCCCACCCGCCGCGGCGAGGATCCCGGTCCACACGTCACCGGTGCGGCGCTGCAGCGTGGCGACGGTGGGTCGGCCGTTCTGCCGCGCCCAGGCGGTGTAGCGGGCGGTGGTGATCCGGGGGCCGAGCGCGGCGATCGCGGCGCGCACGTGGTCCAGCGGATCCTCCTGCGCGGGGTCGGCGTCCCAGTCGCGGGGCGCGGTGACGTCCTGCACCCAGGCGGGGTCAAAGGTGTCCGGCTCGCGGAGCACGGCGAGCGCGGTGGTGACCGTCTCAGACCAGCTGCCGCCCTCGTGCCCGCACAGCCGCTGGCGGATCAGCGCCCCGGAAGGCGCGGCGGGGTGAGCCGCGAGCCACTCCTCGACGGCCCGGAAGGTGGTGCCTCCCGTCTCAGCCTGCACCGCGGCGAGCACCGCGGCCCACAGGTCCTCATCGCGAAAGGCGCTGCGCGGGGCGCCGGCCTCGTCGCCGATCCCTGCGGCGGAGAGCGCCTCGTTCCAGGTACCGAAGCGGATCGCAGCGGTCTGGTGGCCGGGCACGCCCTGCTCCCGCGCCCAGGCGGTGAAGGCCTGGCAGGTGGTGGCACCGGTCGCGGCGTGGAAGGCGCGGAGATCGGCGATGATCTCCTCCTCGGTGCGGCGGGTGCTCTTGCGCGGGCCGTCGAACGCGGGCTCGTGGTGGGTGCGGCGCCGGCCCAGCAGGCGGCGCACCTGCTCCTCGGCGAGGCCCAGTTCCTGGGCCGCCTCCTCCAGCGGCGCGGCCGGGTGGGCGTGCGACCAGCGGGCCACGGCGGCGGTGTGCTCGGCGCGGCGGGCGGCGGCGAGGGCCTTCGCGGCGGCCTGCAGATCGGTGCTGGACCACGGGGTGTCCTCGCCGAGGATCTGGCGGATCCGCTCGCGGGTCACGCCGAACAGGTCCCCGATCTCCTGCAGGGTGGCGCAGAAGGTGTAGAGGCGGGCGCTGCGGCTGGCCCGCTGGTCCCGGCAGGAGTCCCCGGCCAGGACGGCGTCGAGGTAGCCGGGCTCCCCGGCGGCGACCACGCCGATCTCCCGGTCCCGCGGCACGCGCACCAGGCGCAGCACGTGGGCGTGCGGCACACCGAACGCCGCCTCCGCCTCCCACCAGGGACTGTGCGCGTGCTCGCGGCGCCAGGCCCGCAGCCGGCGGCGCAGCGCCCCGGCGATGGTGGCGGAACCGCCCGGCACCGCGGCCTCCAGCGCCTCCTCCACGCACAACGGGGAGACGTCCAGCAGCTCGACGATCTCGCCGACCAGGAAGCCCTGCTGGGCAAGGTCGAGCGCCTGCCGCGCCGCGGACTCCTCCAGCGGCGAGCGCGGCGCGGGCACGACCGTGGCGATGTTCTCGAGCGGGACGGGCGTGACTGTGGACATCGGATCCCCTTCCGGTGGCGCAGCTCCAGTGATAGAGCGAGTATGTCGGAGGGGTGGGACAGCCGACTGCGCCGCCGCGCCCTTCTACTCCTCGGCCCCCACGTCGACCAGGTCGAAGTCGAGCACGTCGTCGGCGGGTCGGTCGTGAGATTCCGTCCTGGTCACGAGCAGCCCGCTGGCCTCCCCAGCCCACGCCACCGCCAGCTGATCCCGCGCCCGCGTCGCCCCCACGTACAGCAGCGACCGCTCCTGCAGCTCAGCCGCCTCGCGGGTCTGCTCGTCATACGCGCTGCGCGCCACGTCGACGCTCGAGGAGTCGTCCACACCGAACAGCACCACGTGGGTGAACTCCATGCCCTTGGCGCGGTGGAAGGTCATCACCAGGGGCGCGCCGCCGCGGTAGCGGGTGTTGCGGTCGACGGAGACGACCCGCAGTCCGCGGTCGTCGAGGGCGCGCACCAGGGTGTCGCGGGTCTTGTTGAACCGGGTGAGCACCCCGATGGTCGACGGATCCCCGCCGTCCTCGACGATCTCGTCGACCCAGCGGTTCAGCAGCGCGGCGACCTGTTCGATCTCGTCAGCCAGATCCCTCGCGGGCAGAAACGTCACGTCCGGCCCGGTGCGGGCGGAGCGGAACGTGCCGCGCTCGGGCCCATGCGTAACCTCGCTGCTCGGCAGGTCGTCGTCCTCCATGGCGGCGATGTCGAAGTCGCCGCCGCGCAGAATCGAGACGGCGAAGGCGAGGTTCTGCGCCGTGGTGCGGTAGTTGAGCTTGAGCCGCCGTGAGCGGCCGCGGATCGCGATCCCGTACCGGCCGAGCTTCACGGGGTTGGAGTAGATGCGCTGGTGGGAGTCCTCGGCGATGAACATGTCGTCCTCGCCCTCGGCGACCAGGGCACGGAGCATCTGCCACTGGGTGGGGCGCAGGTCCTGGCCCTCGTCGACCAGCACGTGGTCGGCGACCCGCTCCCCCGTCGCCTCGGCGCGGGCGTCGAGGATAGCGGCGGCGACGGCGGAGGTCTCGTCCCAGTCCAGGGCGGAGTCGCGCTGACCGCCCTCGCGGTAGGCGGCGATCACCGACCACACCTCGCGTCGCTGGGCACGACCGAGCCGGGTGCCGCGGCCTGTGCGGGAGACCCGCAGGTAGTCGGCCTCGGTCAGGATCCGGTGGGGCAGTACGACCTCGCGGTACTCGTCGATGAGGAATGCGGCGGTGACATGCGGCTGCGAGCGGTCCCGGAGCGCGCCAGCAGCCGCCGCGGCCTGCAGCGCCGCGTCCCACTCGCGGGCATGACGAGAGAACTTCGGCGTCCGCGTGGTCCAGCCGAGTACGTCGGCCATCGGGGCGAGGTCCTGAGCGGAGGTCACGGCGCCGTGGGCGATGCGGTCCACGCCGGTGACATGGATGCCGGGCGCGCCGAGGGCATCCGGGCGCGGGATGCTCGGTGCGAGGGCGCGGACCTGCTGCGCGAGCGCGTCGGCGAGGGTGCGCGTATAGGTGGTCAGGACGATCCGGGCGCTGCCGCCGCTCTCCGCGGCCCTGCGCGCGAGGCGGACGGCGCGGTGGACCAGCACCACGGTCTTGCCGGTGCCGGCTCCGCCGGTGACGCGGTAGGGGCCGCGGGTGTTCACCTCGACGTAGGTCTTCTGCTCGGGGTGGAGGAAGATCCGCCACTTCTCGAAGCTGCCGGAGGCGAGCACCTCGGCGAGCGCCGTATCGTCCTCGATGAGGCGGTAGTTGGCCTGGGACTTCTCGGCGCTGAGCGACTGGAGGACGTCCTCGGTGCCCGAGGGGGTGCCTACCGCGCTGCCGCCGGTGACGCCGGTGAAGTACGCGGCGCGCACGTCCTCGAGGCTGGTGCCGGTGGCGAGGTCGAGCAGGGCTGTGCCCTGCCAGTTCTTGGTCTTCTCGGCGAGCGCGTAGAGGGTGGTGTCGTCGGCGTCCGCGGCCTGCTCGGCGAGGTGCGGGTCGAGGCCGAGGTCGTCGATGAGCTGCTGCGCGGTCACCGAGAGCACCGGGCCCGTCGGCCCGGCCTCGCCGTCTGCCTCCGAGGTTTCCTCGGCGGCCGCCGCCTGCTCGGCCTCGGCGGCCTGCTGCTCGGCGAGTCGCTCGGCCTCCATCTTGGCGGCGAGTGCGGCGGCGCGTGAGCGGACCTCCTCCTCGCTGTAGCCGCCTCCGGTCTGCACGGCGTCGTCGTCGGAGCGGATCTCGGTGGTGCCGGAGATCGGGTTCATGCGCAGGTAGAGGGTGGGTGCCTTGGCGTAGGCGGCGTCGTGGTTGTAAACACCCTCGACCAGCCAGACGTTCTGCCCCGACGAGTTCAGGCGGAACACGAGCACCCGGTACTTGCGGTTCACGCGGACGGACCGGATCCGGTCGTCCTTCACGTTCTGGAGCGGCTCGACGTGCAGGCCCGGGGACTCGGGAGTGGTCCGCAGCATCTCGAGGGTGGAGGTGACCTGCCCAGCCACCTCACGAGGCACCTCCTGCAGGGTAGGCAGGAAGGTGTCCGAGATGGCGATGATGCCCTCACTCATGATTCTCCTCCGTCGGTCAACTGCAGTGCCGCGAGAACAGCCTCCGGGTCGGGACCGACAATCTCCCACCCCTCCCGCTCGAGGGCGGCGCGCTCACGGGCCTCGAGCTCCGAGGAGGTGACGCCGACCTTGCGCTCCGGCCAGGCGAAATCCAGCGGCGTGCCGGCGCCGTACTCGTCGCCGATGACCGGCGGTTCGATGTCGTAACGGGCGAGGACGCCGATGAGCTGCTTCTCGGTCTCGTCGTACGCCTCGTCCAGGGCCTCCTGCCAGGCCGGTGACAGCGGTTCCTCCGCTCCGCCTCCGCTCTGGGGGATGAAGGCGTAGTCGGCGGAGAGCGCAGTCGGCTCCAGCACAACCTGTGAATCCGTCGTCTGCGCTTCCTGGGCGCGTTCGGCCGGCGCCGCGGTCGCGGCCGGCTCCTCGGCCGACGGGACGCGCGGGGCGCGCGCCTCGTCCGATCCCACGTCGATGCCCGCCTCGACGAGGCTCTTCGTGGTCAGTCGCAGGGAGTCGCCGTGCGGCTCCCCCTGGGCGAGGTTCGCCAGGTGCAGCCAGGCCCGCCACGACTCGGCAGAGCTCTCGCGGCGCAGCGCCTCCTCGCGGTCGTCGAGGACGAGGGTGAGGCTCCGACGCGGTGGGCCGAGCAGTCCGACGACGGCGAGCTCGTCGCGGCCGCGCACCACGGCCAGGCGCATCGGGTCGGTGAAGGGGTCGGGCTTCCTCCCGTCGAGGAGGTTCGCGCCGAGGCGCTCGGCGGAGTCCTCACCGGGTGTGGTGAGCGCGGAGCGGTCCGTCGTCGGGACGAGCAGGTACGGCAGCTCCTCGCCGAGGCGCCGCAGGCGGTCGGTCTTCGCCCGTCGGACGACACGGACCAGGATCTCGAGCGGGGTCGCGCGCAGCATCGGTTCGAGCTCGCGGTACTGGACACCGCCGTCGGCCCATTGCCGGACCATTCCTTCGTCGACGAAGGGCGGCAGGGCACCGCTCGAGCGCGCGCCCTCCGGGGCGACCTCGCGGGCAGCGTCCTCGTCGAGGTCGGCATCGATGATCGAGAGGACCATGTATTCGGCGCGACGCACCCGCATCCGCTTGACCGCATCGTCGGCCACCCGGTTCTTCGCGGCGGTGGCGTGGAAGGCCCGGCCGTCGGTGAAGATCGCGATGCCCTGGACGTCGCTGCTCGGCCAGGTGAGGACGAAGTCGGGGCGGGCACCGGCGATGTCCACCTGCGAGGCGAGGGTGAACGTCCTCCCGCCGTGCCGCACGCTGATGTCGGTGCCGCGGGCGGTGACGTCGGCGCCGTCGATGCCCTGCATGGCCTGGATGAAGGCGTTGCGGAAGCGTCGTTCGAGGGGGGATTCGGTGACGGCGGTCAGCTCGACGTCGCGCTCCTCGACGGCCCACTGCATCGCACCGGACTGTGCGTCCTCGCCCCCGAGCAGGATGTGCAGCGCCTCGATCGCGGTGGTGCGGCGCACGTTCTCGTAGGCGATGGGGCGGACGTACGGCAGCAGGCAGCGATGGCAGGCGGCGAGGCCCTCGTCCTGGCAGGGACAGGCCTCCAGGGCGCGAAGCCCGGCGATCAGCACGTCCCAGGCCGACGGTGCGGAGGCGAGCTCGAAGAGGTATCCGGTGCCGCCGACGATGGTGTCCGAGAGCAGCACGGCCTGGTGCCCGGCCTGGTTCGGGTGGGCGATGACGTCCACATCGAGGTTGCCGATGCTGCCGCCGAAGCGAGTCTCGATGCCGAGCTGCAGGGCGGCGACGAGGTTGACGAGCAGGTCCCCGGCGGCGGCATCGAGGATCTCCGGCGGGAGGGTGATCAGCACGGTCTCGGTCTCGAGGGTGCGGGAGAGGAGGGCCGGGCGGTTGTCGCCGTCCCGGGCATAGCGCAGATCGCACCAGGCCTGGTGGTCCTGCGGCTTGTTCCCTCCGGTGTCGGAGTCGTGGTGCCCGCAGCGGGAGCACAGCAGGAACCCGGGGGCGGTGCGCTCCTCACCGGAGATGCGGATCGTCTCGGTGCCGGACTGGGGCTTGCCCAGGTTCAACCGGGTGAGGGTGGTGCCCCGATCCAGGCGCATCCCGAATCCGGTGCCGACGACGTTCCAGCGGTGGACGGTGCGGGCCTTGTGGTAGGAGACCGATAGCGCCTGCTCGAACTGCACCTTCTCTCGGTCGTCCTTGGCGTCGCCGATGCGGGTGCGGCTGCGACTCATGGTGGAGTAGACGCGCTTGAGGTCGATGACGTCGCGGTGCTGTCCGGCGTCGGCGATCTCTGCGCTCTGGCAGCTGGGGCAGGCCTGGGGCGGCTGGTCCTGCTCGAACTGGTGGGCGAGGCCGCAGCGGGGGCAGAACGCGGTGGGGCGCAGCGCGGCGCCGTCGATCCCGATGTCGACGGCGTCGACGACGAGCTCACGGCCGTGGGCGTAGAAGTGCGCGCCGGGGGCCAGCTCGGTGAGTGCCGCCGCGCCGGAGCGGGAGTAGCTGACGGGCTCGTGTTTCCAGGTCTCGTCCTCGTCCTTCCAGATGACGGTCGCCTCAAGCTGGACCGCGTCATCGACGAGGGTGAAGTTGGGCAGCAGTCCGTAGCGCTCGAGCACGCCGATCCAGTGCTCGGTGTCGAGGGCGGAGACCTCGGCGCTGAGCTGTCCGGCTCTGCCGCGCAGTCGGCGGCGTTCCTTGTCCTGCTCCTCGGCCGACATGCTCGTGCCCGCTCCGCTCTCGGCGCCGATCTCCTCCTGTTCGGCGGAGATCAGGAGGTCCTCGGCGCGGAGCGCGGCCATCGCCTCGGCGCGCTCGTCGGTGACGGGCTGGTTCTCGAGCTGCTCGATGTTGTCCTGGATCCTGGCGCGGCGTCGGCGCAGCTCTTCCCGGCTGACGTTCCACTGCTCGACGGCGCCGCGGATCGCGCTCTCGAGGCCGCTGGGGTCATCGCCCTCCGGCAGGGCCCAGGCGCGCAGCTCGGTGCGGGCACCTTCGGTGAGGCCGTCCCAGGAATGGGCGCCGGTGGTGAAGCGGTCGAAGAATCGTTCGAGGTGTCGTTCGCCGTTGCGCTGTAACTCCTCGAGCACGTGGCCCAGGAAGGTACCGGGCGCGGCGGAGGCGAGCACCGGGGTGGTGCGCACGGGAGGAGGGACGCGGTCGTCACCGGCGAGGGTGTCGAGGATCGAGGCGAGCAGCTGGCGGCGCAGGATCTCCTGGGCGGAGAGGTAGGCGCCGGGGGCGCGGACGGTGCCGTTGAGCAGGTCGAGGGGGTCGTAGTAGAGCCCGGCGGCGCGGCCGCGGCCGGCGACGAAGGTGACGTCCAGGGCGTTGCCCGTCTGGCGCCCGGCGCGGCCCACACGCTGGAGGTAGCTGGCCACGGTCCTCGGGACGGAGGCGAGCAACACCGTGGAGAGGTCGCCGATGTCGATGCCCATCTCGAGGGTGGGGGTGGCCACGAGGACGTTCGGGGTGCCGGGCGTCTGGGCGCTGTTCTTGAAACTCGTCTCGTAGGCGAGACGATCCTCGGTGGTCAGCAGGGAGGTGTGCTCGCGGGCGACGACGCGGCGCATGTCGCCCTGGTAGAGGCTGCGGTAGTAGGTGGCGCTCAAGCTGCTGGGGCGGAGCGTGCCTGGGCAGCGGTGGCGCAGGCACGGTCCGTCCTGCAGCGGGGTGAGGACGGCGTCGGTGCCGGTCACGGTCTCGCGGCATTCGTCGCAGACGAGCATCGGGGTGGCGTCCTCGGCGGTGCCGGCGGGCAGGCAGGCTTCGATGCGGTCCGGGACCAGCGCGAAGCTGCGCAGACCGCTGGTGGTCTCGACGACATCGAGCAGGCCGAGCTCGGTGAGCGCATCGAGCAGGGGGCGCAGGAAGGTCGAGGCGGTGCCGCGATCACGGGCAAGGGCACGCGCGGTCCAGTCGGCGTACCAGCCGGAGCGGGCGGTCGCGTCCTCCAGCTCGCTCTTGGCTCCCTGTCGGCCGATGCTGGGCAGCTGCGGGAGGGCGCGGCCGGTGGGGAAGGCGGGCATGAGCTCGGGTTCGGGGCGTCCGCGCCAGAGCTTGTAGACGGGCCCGCCTTCGCGGCGGAAGGGCGTCAGCCAGTCGTGGGCGATCGCGCCGTGAGTGCGGAGGCGTTCGAGGATGCCGCGCACCCAGCGGCGGCGCACGGCAGTGTCGTCCCCGTCGAGCTGACGGATGCTCGCTCCGAGGGCGCGTTCGGCGGCCTGGTCGAGCTCGGCGTCGCTGGCGCGCACCTGGGCGAGGGCCGAGCCGGTGAGCAGGAGGGTGCGGCCCACCTGGCCGGTGAGCCCCAGCTCGAGGCCGACGTCGAAGGTGAGGCGCTTGATGACGCGAGCGGTGGCGCGCTCCCGGTCGCGGGTGCGGAAGCCGCGGCGACGGTCCGCCTCCTGGTGCCAGTAGGCGGTGAGCTTGTCGGAGTCGGTGATGGTGGGGTGCAGCAGCCGGTAGCGCTGCTCGTCGGTGGTGGCCTTGGCGAGCATCCGCTCGACGATGGTGCTGATCGAGGCGGGCTCGGTGGTCAGTGCCTCGTGGATCACCGAGCGCATGGTGAGGCTGTACGAGCGGGCCTCGACGAACCCGGCGCGGTGGGCGGCGTCCTGCACGGAGTCGGTGAAGACGAGTGCCTTCTTCTCCCGCAGGTCCAGGCCCGGCGTGCCGAACAGGCTGGTGAGGGAGACGGACAGCAGGGTCGCGAGCCGTGTGCCAAGGAAGCGGATGCCGTCCTTCTCGCCGCAAGCGGGGCAGGTCTGGTCGTTGGCGTGCTTGTCCGCGTCGAGTCCGGCGTGCACGAGCACGCGGAGCACGGCGGCGTCGTGATCGCCGTCGAGGGGGCCGTGCCGGTCGAGGGTGGCGGAGGAGAGGTTGAGGTAGCGGCGCCGGGAGGCCTCCTCGGTCGCGACCTCGGCGTCCTCGTCGGTGGTGGTGACGTCGAGGAGGAGGGCGCGGAAGCGGCCGTTCTTCTCCGCGGAGTCCTTGCGGATGGTGTCGGGGCGCAGGTCGAGGTCGTCGCCGACGGCGCGGGTGGTGGCGCCCCAGCCGGAGCGGCCGCAGTGGCGGCAGTAGATGGCGGGCAGGGCGAGGTCCTCGTCCTCCTCCAGCGCGTCGGACCAGCGGAAGGCGGGGGCGGTGGTCACGGCGCGGTCAACGCGGGTGATCTCGCGCAGCCACAGGTGCGCTTCGAGGTTCGGGAAGGAGTTTCGGGGCGCGTCCTCGCGGGCGCGCTCGTGGGAGAGCACGGCCAGCAGAGCAGTGGTGAAGTCCTCGGCGATACGGGACTGGGTCACCCACGGCAGCACGGTGGCAGCGAGCTCCCGCAGCTCGGTGGCGCGGGAGGTCTCGCGGAGGATCTGGCCGACGAGGGGGTGGGCGAGGAGGAGGTCGCGCGGGGTGAGGCCACGCTGCGCGGCGACGATGCTCGCGCGCTCGTCGCCGTCGGCCGTCCAGAGCACGTCGAGGACGTCCGCGGTGAGCGCGTCAGCATCCAGCGGGGTGCCGGGTTCGAGATGGGGGCCGACGGCGGTGGCCATCGAGCCCGCGGCGGGGAACTGCGCGGGGCTGAGCGAAGGCCCCTCCCCCGCCGCATCGCCGGCGTGGTCGGCTGCGAGCTCGCGGGCGGGGCGCACGAACTCTTCGAGGCCCACGCGGGTCTCGGTGATCACGGCGTCTTCGCCGATGTCGGTGCCGAAGACGGTGCGGGCGAAGTCGAGCATGGCGGTGGCGGCGTCGGCCCCATCGCCGAGGGTGGCGGAGGTGGCGACCGGGGTGAGGTGCACGCGGCCGGGGGCGATCTGGTCCAGGACCAGTCGCAGGCGTCGCAGCAGCATGCCCACGTCGGTACCTTGGGCGCCGTCGTAGGTGTGGAACTCGTCGAGCACCAAGTAGCGCAGCGACGCGGCGGAGGCTTCCCAGAGGGGGCGGTCGGCGCGGCGCAGCAGCAGCTGGTCGAGCATCTTGTAGTTCGTCAGCAGCACGTCCGGGGCGGAGCCGCGGATCATCTCGCGGTCGGTGATGAGCGAGTCCGCGGTGACGATCGTGGAGGGCTCGTGGGAGGCCTCGCCGGTGTAGAGCGCGGCCGTGAGGCCCTTGTAGGCGAGGTTCTCGGTGAACAGCTTCGCGAGACGCCCGGCCTGGTCGTTCGCGAGCGCGTTCATCGGGTAGAGGATCAGCGCTTTGATCCCGCCGATCCCGGCCTCCTTCGCGCGGGCGGCATGGTCGAGCACGGGGTAGAGGAAGGACTCGGTCTTGCCGGAGCCGGTGCCGGTGGTCACGATCGTGGGCTGCGGGAGACGGAACCCGGCCTCGTCCCGCTCCCCCGCCGCCTCGGGGCTGGTGGTGAGGCGGGAGAAGGCGGCGGCCTGGTGGGCGTAGGGCTCGAACCACTCCGGCAGGCTCGGCACCAGTTCACGTGCAGCAGCAGCGTCGCTGCCGCCCGCGAAAGGCAGACGGGTGCGCACGTACGGTCCGAGGAAGATCCCGGAGCGCTCATCAGTGAGAAACGCGTCCAGCGCACTCGCGACCGACGGATCCGCCAGCGAGATCGCCGTGGTCACGTAGTCGATGACCGCGCGGCGCAGATCCGCGGCCTGCCGGGTAGGCAGCAGCTCCGTCATGTCCCGGTCTCCTCCATCCGCCGCGTGAACTCGGCGTAGGCCTGGCGCATGTCCGCCTCACGGTCGAGGATCCGGAACGGCTGCTCGTAGACGATGGTGCGGCCGGTGCCGGTGGCGCTGGGGTGCACGGCGGTGCGGTCCTCGAGCGGCAGACCCGTCTCGGGCCGGCCTGCCTTGTTCCACGCGGTGCGGACCGAGCTGGGGATCTGCCGGCCGTTCGCGTCGAAGATGTACGCCTTCTTCCCCTCGCCGCGGTCGTAGTCGTTCAGCACCCCGAACTGGGTGCGGTAGATCGTCACCAGGTCGTCGATGGAGATCCCGGTGACGATCGCCATGATCGCGTCGATCTCCACCAGCGCCTGGCGACGGTCCTCGTCGATGCGCAGCGGCGAGGCCATCGACCATTCGGGGCCGACGTCACCGAGGGCGGAGCGGTTCGGGCGGTCGAGCCCGCCGGTCCAGGCGTCGGAGGTGAAAGACGGGTCGTAGGCGTCGCGCCAGAGATCGGCGTAGGCGGCGGTGAGGGAGTTGAGGCGGAGGGTGCGGAGGCTGAGCGCCGCGATAAGACGATGCTCCGAAAAAGCTATCGGGATGCGTCGAGCCTCGGGCGACCGGATGTGCTTACCCGTAGTGGATCGAATGAAGTAGTCCGACAAGAGCGTCGACATCGACCCCGCAACAACAACCAGACCTAACGCCCCGGCCTGAGGGAACCCGAAAGAACACACCAGATCGACGTGGGCGGCTCCAGGCGGGAATATCGCCGGGGTAAGAGTTCTCTCCCCGGTGCTCGCCGCCATCGTTCGCCACATGACTCGGTAGTGGTCACGGACCGGGGTCTCCTCCGTGACCGTCTTGCCATCACGGTCGACCTGGTACCTCCAGGTGCCGTAGGCCGCGTCGTAGACGGAGGTGTCGGCGACGAGCTCGCCGTCGCTCTTCTTCTTCTCGCCGTAGAGGGGTTTGTACTCGGTGGCGGGGATCGCCGACTCGGGCAGCACCTCGAGGTCGTGCGCGGAGTAGTCGAGGTTGCTGGACATCGTCTCGTTACGTTCCGCCGCGAACGGGGTTCCCACATGGAAGTACGGCCCCTGCAGGATCACGTCCTTCCAGGAGGCGGGCGCTCCCCATCGGGACTCGAAGCGGCCCTTGGCACGGTCACCGCTTTCATGCCATCCACTGCTGAAGTGCGGGTCCAGCGCACCGACCTTCGTGGACTTCGACAGCACTTGGAGCGCCGCCGACGCAGCATGGTTGACGCTCGAGAGCATCCGGCTCGACTCCACGGCCACCTCCGCGTCACCGGACTCCATGAGGGCGTGCCATAGCTCGAGCTGCTCGCGCCGGTTGCGCTGGATCCGTGCACGGTGCGGCGTGAGGTCCCAGTTCCCCTCGGCGTTCTTGAAGCCAGGTTCCGGCCCGGAGCCGTCGTGGCGTAGCGACCCCTCCACCACGGAGGGGTGGAAGAGCGCGACCGCGCTGAGGAAGTCCACCGTGCGCCGAGCTCCGTAGACATTCACCGAGTACTCGACGAGGTGATGCACCTCGTGGAAGAGCCGGTGCTCGTTGATGAACCGCCAGTGCCGGCGCAGACGCCCGTACGTCACGCGGCGCAGCGCGTAGCCACGAGCATCCGTGAGGTGCGTCGGCGGGTGCACTAACGTGACGATGCCGGTCTCAGCTGCGTGTGCCCACGTCCGCGCCATGAAGTTCCGGTAGAGGTCCGGCTGCGTCCCCGCCATCTCGGGATACATCGATTCGGAGCCGACGAACTCTGCCGTCGCGGAGACGTCTCGAGTGCCGGCGAGCACCGCCGTCCTGGCCCCGTCTTTGCGCAGGGTCAGCTCGCGCCGTTCCTTCTTCTCCGCGTTCGAGGGCTTGTTCGCGAGCACCCACCACGGGTCGAACTCACCGAGAAGCGACGCAACATCGAGCGTCGGCCGCACCCACGGCGGGTTCCCCACCTGCAGATCGAAACCACCACGATCGAAGGCGGCGGCGAAGTCGAGCTCCCAGTGGAAGAACCGCTGTTCTTTGGCGATCTCCGTGCAGCGCTTCAGCCACGGTGTCTGCTCGATGAGCTGGTCGATGTTCGCGGCGCCGCCCACGCCGAACATCATCTCGACCATATCGAGCTCGTCCCAGTCCCTCGCGCTGCCGAAGGCACGCTGGTCCGCACCGGGATCCCTGCGCTTGTCCTTGTGCTTCACCACCTCGAGAGAGGTGCCGAGGATCTTCTGCACCGTCTCGAGCCACTGGTGGAACGTCGGCGGGGCGACGTCGTCGTCGGGGAGCACAGGCCAGAACCACAGCGCGCACCAGGCGTCCATCACGAGCCGCAGGCGCTGATAGGCGGAGTTCGCATCCGCCAGGGTTTCCTCGATCTGCTTCCGAGTGACCTCGCCGCCCTCGGTGGTCTCCGCACCCCACACGGGGATCGCGCGGCGGGAGGCCTCCTCCGCGGCGCGAATGCGGCGCAGGGCCAGGCCCCACAGCTCCTCGATCCGCTGGGAGAGCGTCTGCAGCTGGGCGAGCTGGGGCTTCGTGAGCTTGCTGCTCCAGCCCTTCGCATGGTCGCGAAGGTCCTTCGCCTGCTCCGGCGCGAGCTTCTTGATCTCTGCGTCAGAGGCGGCGGCGAGCCATCCCTCCCCCGGTAGGAGGAAGTGGAAGATGTTTCCGTCGACGCCGGCGCGGATGCCGTCGGCGTCGGGCTGGTCGTGGACGGTCGTGACCGGCAGGTTCTCCGGTGCGGTCTCGATGACGGCTTTGAGCTTGGCGTCCTTGAGCGTGCCCGCGGAGTAGACGGCGTGGCGGGCGCCAATGAGGGAATTGCCAGCGCGCAGGCGCAGCCCGAACCACGGCGCCTTCAAGCCCGGCGCCATCGTGTCCAGCCACAGCGACACCTCGGCAAGCTCCACCGCAGTGGAGTTCAGGTCCACCCCGTACACGTTGTGCAAGGCGATAAACGCCTTCACCCGCTGCAGCTCCTCCGGGTACTGCTCGGGGTCGATGCGCTGGTCCAGCTCGTCCTGGCGGCGGGTGAGGTACTCGCTCGCGAGCTGGCGCACCGCCTCGATCGCGAACGCGCCGGAGCCGAGCGCCGGCTCGCAGATCGACATCTCCAGGATCTCCGCGGCCGTGGTGCGCCGGCGGCGGATCGGCACGTGATCGAAGTCCTCGTCGTCGAACACGACCGTGCCGCCCGGCAGATCGTCCTCGTCGGTGACGACGGGGTCGAGCAGTTCGGCAAGGCCCTGGGAGACGGTGAAGGAAGTGATGACCTCCGGGGAGTAGTAGCTCGCGGACTGCTGACGGGCACGGCCCGAGAGGCGGAACACGAACTCGCCGTGGCGGTAGGTGCGGGGCACCCTGCGGCCGGTCTCGTCCTCGACCATCACCAGGTGCTGGGTCATGGACTCGTCGATCACGTCCTCCGGCACCACCCAGGAGCCGTCCTTCGGGTCCCCGCCCTTGGCGACCTCGACGAGATCCTGGTCCGCGAAGGAACCGGTGTAGCTCATGAGGGACTCGTAGACGGCGCCGAGCTGGTTGATGCCCAGGGCCACGTAGCTGATGAAGCCGCGGTTCCTGCCCTTCTTCACGCGGGAGAGCAGGAGGTTCTCGAGCACGGCCTGCAGCGCCTGATTGCCGAGCTTCACCTCGTCGATCAGGGCGGTGCGGTCCTTGCGGAACAGGTCCGCGTCGAGGTTCTCGAACACCAGGGCGCCGCTGCCGTGCTCAGCAGGGCCGCCGGCCTGCGCGCTCTGCGGGCGATGGCCCTTATTGATGAGGTCGAAGAGGATCTGCAGGGAGCTAAACAGGTAGGTGCCGTGGGCGGCGTCGAGCGGGACCTCGCGCTGGGTGAGGTCGCGCAGTCGGTCCACGGAATAGCCGGCCTGGTACTCCGGGGCGCCGACGGGCAGAACACCGAGCTCCGGGCTCGCTTCCGCATACAGCAGGAACAGGATCCGGTACAGGTAGCGCAGGGACTGCAGCGCGAGCGGCTGGGCCTGGTCCTGCGGGAGGGGGTCGAGACCCTGGGCCTCGCGTCGGCGGATCACCTCGTTGGCGATGATCTCGATGCTCTCGCGCACCCCGTCGCGAAGGTCCTCGGAGACGCCCACGGCGTTGTCGATCGACTCCTGGACCGTGTCCGTCCACCAGATCTGCGAGTTCGCGTCCGGGGCGAGGGAGTCGGCGCTGAGGGCGGCGAGCATCCGCTCCATCTCGCCGCCGCGCCTCAGGTCGTTGCGCTCGGCGATGGTCTGGAGGTCGGCGACGAGATACCGTCCCTGCGGCCACAGCTGCGAGGAGGTGAGCACAGCGAAGCGCCCGGCGAGCACGAGCAGGAACTCGGGGGCGTCCTGGCTGATCGCGAGCGCGGAGAGCACCTGCGGGACCGTGGTGAGGCGCTGCTCGTCCTCCGTGCCCTCGCCGAGGATCACGTCCGAGGGGAGGTGGCCTGCCTGCTTGGCGAGGACGTCCTGGACGTCGTCGGCCGCGAGGGCGTCGAGCATCGCCAGTGGCGCCTCGTCCACGCCGCGGGTCGCAAAATGACGCAGCGGACCGGTGGTGGTCACGTCCCAGCGCCCCGGTGCCGCGTCGTCGCCTGTGCCGTCTGTGTCGTCTGTGTAGCCGAGGATCGTGCGGAGCTCGTCGGCGACCGCGACGGAGCGCTCCCTCAGCACCTCGCGCCGCTGATCGGGGTGAGCGGTGGCCGGCAGCGCGGCGGCGTCGGCCTGCAGCTCCAGCAGACGGCTCACCAGGCCGGTGCGGGCAGCGGTGAAGCGTTCGCGCGGGCTGCGCCAGTCCGGATCGTCCTTCCCTGTGCTGCGCCACTCCTGCATCAGCGCCTTGGTGCGGGCGGTGAAGGTCTTCGAGGCATCATCGGAGGTGAAGTAGTGCTCACTGATCCAGTCCTCGACCACGTACAGGGCATCGCTGATCGCCACAGGGAAACTCCTCAGGCCTTCGAACGGGGGACGACGACGAGCAGCGGACGCACGAAGGTGCGGTCCGGGAGCATGTCGTGGATGAGCTTCTTCTCCACCTCGAGCGCGTCGCGGGTGGCGAGCATCAGCGCGGAGGTGCCGCGGGCATGGGCGGCGTCGGCCTCCCAGCGCAGCTGCTCGGCCTTCCAGCGCTCGACCCGCGCCGTCGCGGCAGCGGTGATGCCCGGGGCGCTCTGCTGCTCCATGAACTCCCGGGCGACAGGCACGGCGGCGCGCAGGAGGTCCTGGTACTGGCCAGGATCCGCGACCGCGGTGCCGATCGCGTCCGGGTCCAGCCCGATCTCCTGGAACAGCGTCGAGGGGGCGACGTGCGGGAGGGCGCGCGGGGCGCCGTCGTCGTCCGCGATGCCGAGCACGGTCGAGGAGACGATCTGGCCGCGAGCGGTGGTGAGGGTGCCCTGGAAGATCACCCAGGGGCGGTCCACCTGGCCGTGGATCGCGAACACCTCACCACTGGGGACACCGGCGAGGATCCGGTCGCTCATCCAGTCCAGGACCGGGTGGAGCGGGCCCAGGAAGTGGACGTCGGGCCAGTTGGTGCCCGAGTCGTCGTCCAGAGCCGCGCGCAGGCGGCTGTTTGCGACGTCGGCACGGGAAGTCAGACGCAGCGTCTCCTTGACGCGGCGGTCCGCGAGGTAGGTCTGCGGGAGGTGGTCCAGGCGCCGGCCGAGGTCCTCGCCGGGGGTGAACTGGATCAGTCCCGTCGGCTCATCGAGCACGAGGTCCACGCCGCCCTGGGACATCGGACGGCCCGGCTGGGTGTGCAGCTCGGTGAGACCGGAGACGAGGAAGTCGGCGTCGGAGGCGAACAGGCCGGTCTCGAAAGACGACTCCTGGGCGGCGCGGTGGCCGTCCCGGCGCCGCGGCTGCGGAGCGGAATCCTGGGCGAGCAGGCCCTGGAGGAAGGCACTCATCGGGTGGAGCTGCTCGACCTCAGGCAGCACCTCCTCGACGTCCTTCGCGCTGCGGAGCACGTCGATCAGGGCGCGCTCCTCCGCCTTGGCGTCGTACTTCTGCATCAGCGAGGCGGCGTCGCCGAGCTGCTCGTGCGCCTCCTTCTCGCGGTCCAGGAGGCGGCGCAGCACGTAGATGTCGCCGTCGAAGCCCTCGACCTCGGAGAGGTCCAGGAGCAGGGCGGTGATCTGCGGGGGCGTGCGCTGGCCGTAGCGGTCGATGCGGCCGTTGCGCTGCTCGATCCTGATCAGGGACCACGGGACATCGAAGTGGATCAGCTCATGGCACTGGGCATGCAGGTTCACGCCCTCCGAGGCGATATCGCCGGTGATCAGCACGCGGATCGGCGAGGAGCTCTGCTTGAACGACTCCACCACGCGCTGCTGCTCGACGTCGGTCAGGCCGCCGTGGAGCACCGCGATCTGGTCGTCCTTGAGCTTCAGGTCCTTGAGCAGATGCTCGCGCAGCCAGGAGAGGGTCGCGACGCGCTCGGCGAAGACGACCACGCGCTCCGGGGAGCTGCGGGAGACGCCCTTGTCCTTCAGGAGCTCGACGAGGCGGCGGTACTTGCCCGAGCGGGGTGAGCCGTCGGAGGGGATGCAGGCGTCATTCAGCGCCGTGAGGCGGAGCAGGGCGTCGGCCTCGGCGGCGTGGGCACTCGAGGGCGGGACCTCGGCGAGGTGGTCGACCTCCACCTTCCCCAGCAGCTCCCGGGTGCGGTTGCGGAGAGTCTCCTTCAGCGCGATCGGTGAGGAGAGGAACGCCTTGGCGAGCGTCCACGGGAACAGCTGCGAGCCCCTGCCGGACATCGGTCCGTGGCCGACGGGCGGGTGGGTCCAGGTCTGCGCGATCTCCCGGGCGACCGCGAGCTCCTCTGCGGAGGCCTCGACCGGCAGCATCTCCGGCGGGCGGCGCTCGGCCCAGTTCTCCCCCACCTCGTCCTTCACCGAATCCGAGTAGCGGTGTCGGCGGATCATCAGGCGCTGCGTCGCGCCGTCGGCGATCTCGCGCTTCGGGGACACGGCCGTCGGCTCCAGCAGGCTGATCAGCTGGGCGAAGGAGTCGTTGGAGCCGTTGTGCGGGGTGGCCGAGGCGAGGATCAGCGCATCCGTGTTCGGCGCGAGCACATGGGCGAGCTGGTTGTTCTGCGTGGACTGGTTGGTGACGTTGTGGGACTCGTCGATCACCACCGCGTCCCAGCGGTGATGGCGCAGGTCGTGGACGAAGCGGTCCTGCTTGAGGGTGTCCATCGAGATGATCACCTTCTCGAAGAAGGTGAACGGGTTCCGGGAGGCCGGCAGCTGCTGCTTCACCTGCTGCACGCCCTCGGAGTCCAGGCGCACGAACGGGATCGCGAAGCGGGTCCACAGCTCGTGCTGCATCTGCTCGAGGACGTGGCGGGGGCAGACGATGAGGATCCGCCGGCCGCGGCCGCGCCGGATCAGCTCCGAGAGGATCATGCCGATCTCGAGGGTCTTGCCCAGGCCCACCGCGTCCGCGATCAGCACCCGCGGGCGGATCCGCTCCGGGTCCAGTGCCATCTCGACCGCTTCGCGCTGGTATGGGAGATCGTCGGCGAGCATCTGCGTGGAGACGGTGAGCTCGGCGTGGTCGACCGGGACCGGGGTCTTGCGCAGCGTCGATTCGATCCAGAGGCGGGTGCGGCGGTAGCGGGGGGAGGTGTCCGCGACGACGGTCGAGTCCTCGGGGTTCTGGGGCGTGATCGTGTCGAGGGTGGAGTAGAAGGAGGCGGTGGTGTCCTTGACGAAGTCGCTCACGCCGCGGACGGCGTAGAGGGGGCCGTCCGGGGTGTCCTCGACGGAGGTGACCAGCCAGGTCTCGTCGCGGACGGTGACCAGGGAGCCTGGGGAGATCATTCCGGCCTCTTCCTTGACCAGCTGCGTGCTCACTCCGTGCCCTCCCACTGTTTGCCTGCCCTGGCGACTTTACGGCACCTGACCTTCGCATGCTGGTCAGCGACGAGATCGGGCCGAGCGACCTGCGCGGCTCCCCCATCGTCAGTGGTAGCGAATCGCGCAGTCACCCGCGCCCCCTCGCCACGGCGCTTCGTCGGCGAGCATCGTTCGCCTCGGACACGACCCACAGTGCAGCGACCGGCACACCCAGCCCGCAGGTAAGGAGGTTCCCCACGATGCCCAGAAAGAGAAGGATCGGCGCCATCACGATAGAAGTGAGGACATCTCCGGCATAGGTCCTCGGCCGCGGGGCCCGGAGCAAGTACCAGCCGATGGCCAGTGCCATGCAGAGTGTCGGCAGCGAGATCGCCCACAGCGAAAGGAGCGAAGGGATCCATTCGAATCTCGCGTCCACCCACCGGCTGACAGGGAACGAAAGAAACAGAGCCAACAGGCCGCTGAGAACCACCCACCACTCGAGTGGCGCGTACGCAGCCGCTGTGGTTTCTGCCTTCCGTGTCGAGACGGACGATTCGCGCGACTTCTGCTTCGCCAGCCGGGCCACGGAGTCTCGTACTGCGGCACGGCCCTCCTGCCGCGTAGCGAAACGGGGAGAGGCTCGCAGCGCGAGCTCGTAGGCGTTACGCGCCTCCTCTGCCGCCCGTCGGTCCTGGGGTGTGTCAATGATTCAGGACAGTCGGTGTGGTTTCCGGCGGTCAGGCGACCACTGGGAGGGTGGTGGGGGTGGTCTGCTCGGTCCACGCCTTGGCGGGGGTGCGGTAGCCGAGCAATGAGTGGAGGCGGGCGCGGTTATAGAAAGCCTCAATGTAGTCGGCGATCGCGAATCGTGCCCGACGATGCTCAGAGAATACGTGGTGGTGATACATCTCGTTCTTCAGCGAGGAGAAGAAGCTCTCCGCGACGGCATTGTCCCAGCACACTCCGGTCCTCC